>NZ_MUXB01000129.1:0-13641 GCF_001994935.1 Herbaspirillum sp. VT-16-41 | reverse complement strand
AGTCGTAAAACTGGTCATAAGACTATCCTCTATTTTAAGAGAGTCTTCGTGTCCTGAGATTCAAGGGGCTATTCCAATGATCTTAAGACCGGAAATCTGGATGACCTGGTTGATAACGGCATGCGTATCAGTGCAAAAGGCTTCCAGAATTGCGCAATATTATCGAGTGAAAAAAGGGAAATCATTTATCACTTTGATAGCAGTGAGAACGCCAACGCCTATATGACGTCAGTCAGCACCGGCTGCATTGGTTGCCCAATGAGAATTGAGCCGAACCTTCCTACTGCGGTAATCATCACTCATAGCCAGGAAAATCCATGCCTTCAAAGCGTCTTAAAAAGTCGGGCGGGCTGAGTGGAAAGCTGCTTGCCGTTGCACCGGAGTATCGCTTTGCCGTCTACAAACAGCTTGAGGCAAAGCGTCGGGCGCAGAGGACGAAAAAGGGGTCGCCAGTTCTTCCTGGCTCCTTCAAAAATGGGAAGAAAAGATAAAGGAAAAATGATGATTTGGAGTGCTTACGTTACAGCGGCCAATTTGAAGGTCGGTGCAGCAGTGTGTGGAGTGTTAGGGTCATTAATCTTAGCGTACAGAGTTACCGGCATTCTTTCGGCTTTAACTACTGTTGTTGCATTTCTCGAAGAGAATATCAAGTCGCGTCTGAACAACCGTGGGGACGTCGTATTTTTTGGGAATATTTCTTCAATAGCGCATGCGGCGCAGCGAAAGCCGCTCCTGTACTTGGGATTCTTTTTCTTTTCGCTTTCGGCAATTTTGCAACTTGCCTCGCTATTCGTCTGATCAAGGAAAAATGAATACGTCTGATTGGATTTCATTGGGAAGTTTCATTTCAGCGGCAGTGTCTGCTTGGTACACGCATAAGCAGTGGATAAAGGTCAAAGACAAAGTTGGAATGATTGACCATGCTGGCAAGGCCATCGAAATATTACCAGCCTGGTACACAGGACGAATGATGTCAGACTATTGGCTTTTCGGTCTTTATACATGCGACGGCAGCGTTATTTTGGTTCATCGAATTCTTGCCATCTCTGATGATGGCAAATGGATGGATGTGGAATTGTCAGATCCAGAGACAGGTGCAAAATATCGAGATACCTTCTCCAAGGTAATCTGCGCCGTAGCCTCAGACAGAACAACCTCTTCCGTGCAAATCAGCAATATCGTTGCAGCAGTCGATCTTCAAAGCAGTTAGCCAAAGGAAAGACCTGGCGCGCGCTGGCGCACCACAGAATCACCCACGGCCCGCATCGCCGTGCCATGTTCAGTGAGAGGTCGGCGTCGTGCTGGCCAGTGAATCGTGAAAGGGACAAGTCATGCAAAAGGAAGTGCGAACTGGTATGCGAACGCAGGCGGAGATTGATGCTGAGCGTCATGAGCAGCAGCGTCTCGGTGCCGTGTCGGCGTTCGTTGCTGCAACCAATACGCAGGGTGGAGGATCGTTCGGATACCAGCGCATGCTCGAAGACCTGTTTCAGCGCTTTGAATCAGACCACGGAACAACAGCTGCGATCACCACTGTACTGGACGCACTGACGCCGCTCGTCGGTCGTCATCATGCTATCGGAGAGTTGTACGCGAAGTTTGACCAGGTGGTCGACAGCGCATCCAAAGATTGAGCACGCTGTCTGGACGAAAAGGAAAAAGCCCTTGGACCATAACCGTGTCCTGAAGATCGCCTCGGCCGTGCGTCAAGCAATCGAACGCTGCGAGCCTACTATGCGTCCCTGGCCAAGCTTTCCTTTAGGTGCTTGCGGTGACACATCCCTAATTTTGGGGCAGGTGCTTGAGGACGAAAGTATTCCGGGGTTTATGTACATCTGCGGGAATAAGCGCAAAGCCGATGGGCACGGGGCCACTCACGCTTGGTTACAGAATGGCCCATGGATCGTAGACATCACAGCAGATCAATTCCCTGATGTTGATCAGCCGGTTATCGTCACGAGCGACAGCGCATGGCATAGTAAATGGGAGCTGGAAGAGCCTCAACCTGGGGCGCTGCAAGCATACGGCAATAGGGAGCCTCATCTTTGGCGTCTGCTCATGCTTTTGAAGCCACGACTAGCGCTAGATTAGACAAAGGAAAAACCGTGCCGGCCCTCATTGCCCTTGACCTCGTGATGAGGATCTATAGCGAAGCAATCGAGCCAACGCGTCTTGCAACACACGGGAGGGATTGGTGGCTGCAGGTACAGGAGGAGCTGAGTGAGGTTGTAGCGGCCAAATTGAACAAGGAAGCTGGCGAGTTCATTGAATGGTGGCACCACGACTGGAGCCAGTTCAACGATACACCTACGCGCGCTGCGGGCCGCATTCGTCGCGCAGCTGCAAAACTGATCGGATAGGAAACATATGAGCGTACAAAAAGTATTCGTGGACTGTTTGAAAGATGGAAGTCGGATAGCCACATATGAGTTTGGATATGGGGAAACGCTGGATAAAACACCACCGCCTCATAGCTCTGCATTGATTGAAGAGGCGAAAACAAGCCTCACGCTTGAACGAAAAGCTTTTCCGCCTTATGAAGGCATTGAGTTCAAAATTCGATACCAATAGCAAGGAAAGCGAGATGGCCACGTACAGGCAGATTCAACTTGATGTGAAAGCCAAGCACGGCGTTACGGTTCAGTCCTGTTGGATAGCGCATGTGAAGGAGTTGAACGGAATTTCGACAAGGCCAGCTCCGAACCGTCGTTCCAAGGAGCGCGTGAAGCCTTGTCCTGACAAGATTCGTCCGTTCATCGAATCATCGATGCGTTACTTTGGCATGATCTGAAAGGAAAAACGCCGGCGCCTGGGGGGTAAGTCATACGACCTGGTCCTGAATGTAGATGGTGGAATCGGCTGTGTCACGGCTCTAGTAAGCGCAATCTCATTCTTGGCCAGCCTGCATTGCTTCCAGGAAGGCGGGACGTCTGAAATCAAAAGCCAGCCGAAGCGCAACTCGTAAATAGGAAACGGAAAAACGCACCGATGCCAGGTGCATGACAGAAATTCCCACGGCCCGCTAGACAGGCCAGCACCGGTGAGAAGGCCGGCACGGTGCTGGCCAGGAAGGAAAATACTTGCACCGAACTCGATAACCTGGTGCATCAAAGACTATCCCACGGCCCGCCATGACGGGCCTGAGCCATTGAGAGAGGTTGGCATACAGCCGGCCCCGCCCATAAAACCTTAGAGGAATCCAACATGAAATTCATAGCTAAGATCCATGACGATAACGGAAACGAGGCGTCGTTCAGCACAGACGACCACGCGAGCATCGAGGCCCTGGTGATGTACGTCGCAGCGGCTGCCAAGAGCGAAGGTTTTGAACGGTTCAAGAATGACGGGGCAGTCATAATTCATGACATCGAAGGAAATGAAATTGGCCGCGCTGACAATCGTACTAACTGGTTCCTCCCGGCACCAGGCTAACCGCCCGGAAAACACCCGGCACCGGTGACTAGGGGCATCACAGATCGACCCACGGCCCGCCAGACGGGCCATGGGTGGTGAGAAGGCCAGTATGGTGCTGGCCAGAAGGGGAAATGATGGAAAACACGAAATTTAGCCTGGAAAAAGCCCTGGGAGGCGCGCCCGTCCGTTGCCGTGAGCAACACTACATTCCTACTATTGAGCGTGTTGCTGGGCCGAATAGTGCCCATGCCCTCGTTGGCAGGGTTTCAAGTGATTCGGGATCGATGCAAATTTTCTGGAATGTTGATGGAAGTGCCGTTCGGGTAGCTAGCAACATTTTCAGTGATTCCCCTGATTCAGACTTTGACCTGCTGATGGTGGCCTAAGAAATAGCCGGCACCGGCGTCAAGCGCCAGGCGCAGGCCAACAAGGAAAAACACTGTGGGGAGACTGAGCTATCTATGGCGTGCAAGCACGAAAGATCTGGAAACAGCATTCAGGGGAGACGGTCGACCGCCCCGACCTGGTGAACTAAGTGGCCTAGCACGTGTGCAAGCGGAAGAAGCACGGTTGTCAGATCGTTCTGACCCGCTAAGAGTAAGTCCTGCCGGCTACGCCAATCTTCAAAAGTTACTACGTGAGGCGCAAGCGAGGCGCGCGAAGCCAAGAGTGAAGAAGAACGCGAAGTCCAAATAGGAAAAACAGGTGCAAACAATTATCGTCCTCTTGAATATCGCAACTGCATTGGCCGCGATTGAGTCCGCCTTTTGCTAGCAACGCTCTAGCAAGGTGGTGGTTCCGCATCCGCACGCCAAGCAGGATGGCATTTTTTATGACGGCACGATCAGCGTCGATGGCTCTGATTTTCTGGCAACGGCGAAGGCACAAGCGAAATGGAATAGATCGGCCGCCTTGATCGCCTGTATCGCGGCACTCTTTCAGGCGACTGTCGCGGGTATTTCAGCATTTTAATGACGAGGGAAAAGAGGATGATCGAGATTCGAATCGTAGACGGTATCAACGCTCCCATGCTGTTTTGTGACGTGTGCGGTGACCGCATTTCCGATGCTGCCAAGGCCGCTGTGGTATTTGACAATTTCCTCAAGGACGGGGAGCGGGCAAAGACGCTGCACGTTCACAAGGGGAACATCGATGGGAAGGCATGCCATCATGAGGCGGAGCTGATTATCCGCTCAGGTGGGGGGACACCCGGCTGGCAAGAGTTGAAGCGCCATCTCACCGACCTGGCTCACAACGTCGGCTTCCCTGCCGCCGCGATGACCAAATATGACAAGTAGGGCCAAACATTCCATTTCCAGGGGGAGCGATGACTGAAAAATATGCTTATAAGGACGCGGCTGGGCGTTGGATAGCTGGGTATTCGACACGCCAAGACGCCATTAAGGCTGGATTAGCTGCCGGCAGAACACAGATCACGACAGCAAAACTAGAAATAGAATGCCCATCGTACTTTGCACGTTTTGAAGCTAAAGCTATTTTGGCCCGCATGATTTCCGGACTTCAAAATGGTGAAGAATTAGGGAAGCTAATCGGCAGTGAAGCATCAGTAGCGTTTCTAAAAAGGATCGAGAAAGCCGAAGTTGAATTTCCGGCATCATCGTCACGAGAGTACGAGCTCCAAATCGACCTAATGAACCGCCTACAAAATTCAGTCGCATCATGGGTGTCCGATAACAAACTGGACTTTGAGCGCCCGAAGAGCATTGTCTATATGTCGGAAGAACTGCATGTCGCGGGCCCTGACCTGAATATTCAATTGCTCTAGGAAAAGCATATGAATATGAAAATTATTGTTGGGTTAATTCTTTGTTTACTCGCTCCTGTAGCTGCACACTCGAATTCGAAGGACCTGTTAATTCTGCTCGATTCGCTTTGCATTGGGACCGGTGCCAATATCAATACGATTGAAAAAATGGTCTTAGCACAAGGTGGAAAAGTCCTGCCGAAGTCCTTCGTTGATGCCGATCCTGTCGGCGCAAAGATGGGCGGGAAGGCGTTTTCAATCAAAATGAATGGCGAAAAATATTTCCTGATGGCCGTCGAGCGAGGCGGATGCTCAATCCTCTCTCAGACGACCTCAACAAAAGAATTTGAGTCTGCTCTTACTAAGACCTATCAGCTAGTCAAAATCGGCGTTGATTCGTCGGGCCCGCAAGTAGTAACTAACTGGGAAATGATCGGTCCTTCGCGGACACGAACAGGAGTACTAACTCTTAATATTGTAAAGCCTGGTTTTGGTGCCGATGGAGCTTTATCAGTAGGCTTCGTGCCACCATCAGCGTTGAAGTGACCGAGGAAAAAGCCCGGCTTCGGCAACGATGAGCAGGTGTATCACAGATCAAGGTCCGCATCGACAGGCCCAACGGCTTCTTGGTGCAATGTTGGCGACGCCCCGATTGGAAACGAATGGTGGTCCAGCAACATTTCCGACGATCATCAAAACGCCCACTGCAGGTTGAATCCCCCCGTCACGGCCGCCGTCTGGAAGCCTTGCGGCTTGGCCAGCGGCGTAGCCACGAACATCTCATAGCTCAGTTTGATCAGGCTGCCGCGCAAGCCCAGCGCCGCCCCAGTGAGCCGCTGGCCAGTGAGGAACTGGGCCGTCGGTCCTGCTACCGCACCGGTATCGATGCCGGCAAACAGTTCCTGTCCGCTCTCGCCCAATCCCACCGCCATTTCATTGCGCAGGAACCAGCCGCGCTCGGCCTGCAGGGTCAGTTCGCCATCGAAGCCGCGCACGGTATAGCGTCCTCCGATGGAGAACTGATCCTGCGGCGGCAGGCTACCGCGATTCCATTGCGCGCGCAGCGTAGTGGCATAGCGCAGCTTGGCACCGGCCAGCTGGAAGGGCGCATTGAGCGAGGCGTCCAGTAGCCACAGCCCATAGTGCGTGCCGATCTGCGGCAGGTCGAAGGGCGTACTCGGTTCACCGCCCTGGGTGTCGAGCGAACGGCGATAGGCCAGCGTGGCGTCAGCCACGGCCTCGCCCAGATACTGGCGCTGATTCAGGCCTGCTTCCCAAGCCGTGGTGCGGCGCTGCTGGGCCCCGACCTCCAGATCATCGATGGTGTTGTAGGCCTTGCGCAGCAAGCCTTTACCGAACACCGTGATCTTGCTCGCGGCATCGCGATAGACCAGGCGCGAGAGCTTGAATTCGGTGGTTTCCGAACGGCCGCTGTAGACGAAGTTTTCAAAGGCGCCGGCCACGGTCTGGTGATACTGGTTGCCCGACATCGTGATAGCCGCCATCCAGTTGCCCCAGGGCAGCGAGTAATGCAGCGTATAGGCCCGGCTGCCGTGGTCGCCGTAATGATTCAGGCTGCGGCTCATGCTGACGTAGAAGAGGTCATTGAGGGTCCACCAGTTGTCGTAGGCCAGGGTCAGCCCGGCCTGATACTTGCCGGTGGCCTTTGCGCCACCATCGTCCAATGTGGCCGTGTGAATCGCCCCGGAACTACTAGACACTCCGCAGCCTAAAATATCAGGCAACCAAGGAGTCATCATGAGTAACAAGCGTTATCCGGAAGAGTTCAAGATTGAGGCAGTCAAGCAGGTCACGGAACGGGGCCACTCAGCCCCTGATGTTGCGAAACGGCTCGGGGTATCGCAGCCGACGCTGTACGAATGGATGAAGAAGTACGCATTGCCGCCTGAGGAGCGTCGGGCACAGGCGAGCCAGCAAGAAGAGCTGCGTCGCCTCAAGGCTGAACTCAAGCGCGTCACCGAGGAGCGCGACATCCTAAAAAAGGCCGCCGCGTTCTTTGCCAACGAGTCTCGGTAAAGTACGCGTTCATTGTGGCTCACGAACCCCAGCATGCCGTTCGCACGATGTGCCGCGTAATGCGCGTCCATCCCAGCGGCTACTACGCTTGGAAGGCACGACCGGAATCCGAGAGGACCAAGGAGAACCGGCGGCTCCTGGGACTCATCAAGCAATCGTGGCTGGAATCTGGCGGGGTCTATGGCTATCGCAAGATTACGGCCGACCTGCGCGACTTGGGTGAAGACACCGGCTGAGGCGTTTGCTTTAGCTGCGTAAAGTGAGCAGGTTTCGCTGGGTCATTACAGGTTCCTGAGCCGGGCGGCGAGGAACTTTGTGCACTCATACGCGATGAAGGCGAGTGCTCCCCAAGCAAATGCCGTCGCGAGTTCAAGCAACGGTAAAGGTGAGAAATGGAAGACATTTGTCAGTGGCGGGACGTATAACGTACCCAGCAACATGGTCACGGCGACAGCTGAAATGATCAACGCCGCATAGTTGCATGGGTAGAGCGCCCTGAAGAAGTAGCGGCCAGGCGCAAGGGCTGAAAACATCAGGCTGAGATTGAGCACGACGAGCACGATGAACTCTGCAGCGCGGGCCTGCCCTGGCGCGAGTCGCGCCAGAAACCAGGCATAAGCGGAGGCCGCGAAGGCCCAGGACAGACCACCATGAACCAGCGCCAGCAGGAGAGTTCGCACTTCCAGCAGCGGTGCGTTGCCATTCCGACTCGGAGCTCGGCGCTCGCCACCGTCCGTGGCTGCATTTTCAAAGGCCAGCGTACAGGCAGGGTCGACGATCAGTTCCAGGAATGCAATCTGCATCGGATAGAGGATCAAGGGCCAGCCGCAGATGACAGGCAACAATGCCATGCCGGCAATAGGCACGTGCATGGCCAGGACGTAGGTCATCGCGCTGCGCATTCTGGAAAAGATCCGCCGGCCCGTCAGGATGCCCTCCACGATAGAAGAAAAGTTGTCATCCAGCAGGATCAGCGAGCCGGCTTCCCTGGCGACATCAGTGCCGCGCCCTCCCATGGCGATACCAACATGTGCGGCCTTGAGTGCAGGCGCATCGTTGACGCCGTCGCCTGTCATGGCGACGACCTGTCCATCGGCCTTCAGTGCCACCACGATGCGCAACTTCTGCTGGGGCGTGATGCGCGCACAGACACTGGTGGTGCGTAGCCGGCAGGAGAGTTCGTGCTCGTCCATGGCCTGCACTTCATCGCCCAGCAAAATCCGGTCGGCGCTGATCCCGGCCTCCCTCGCAATATTCTGGGCCGTGCCGGGGTGGTCGCCGGTGATCATGATGACCCTGATCCCGGCCTGATGACAGGCCTGGATCGCAGCCGGTACGGCCTCTCGCAGTGGATCAG
The DNA here is from genome assembly GCF_001994935.1 of Herbaspirillum sp. VT-16-41. Classification (NCBI taxonomy): domain Bacteria; kingdom Pseudomonadati; phylum Pseudomonadota; class Betaproteobacteria; order Burkholderiales; family Oxalobacteraceae; genus Herbaspirillum; species Herbaspirillum sp. VT-16-41. The sequence goes on along the minus strand of NZ_MUXB01000129.1, from coordinate 5,068 downwards.
CCAGTGCCAGCAGGCCGAGGTAGCGCAGCGCGAAGCCGGTCTGCGAGGTCGGTAGCGGACCGCTCCAGTTGCAGCTGGCCACGGCGATCACGCGCAAGCCATGGCTGGCAAGCTGCAGGACATCGTGCTGCATCTGTTGCACTTCTACCGGTGCCAACCCACACAAGGATGCAATCGCCTCCGGCGCTCCCTTGGTCGTTACCAGTAAGGGAGTGTGTTCATCGCCTTTCCAGACCAACGTCATCGCCCGCAAATCGGGACTGAGCGGGTATTCCTGCAGCAGCTGCGTGACCGCCGGCGGTGCGAAGCGTTTGGCGCTTTCCCCTGCCAGCTGATGAAAGGCCTTCTCCATGGGGTCGGTGGGACGCTGGCTGCTCGCCAGGGCTGCGGTTTCCAGCAACGTGCGCCACTGCGGCGAGGTGATGCCGACGTCGCTCTCATCGAAGTAAAGGTGGTGCCCGGCGCTCATCGCCTGCACGACACGCATCCGGTTCTCTGTCAGTGTTCCGGTCTTGTCGGTGCACAGGACCGTGATCGAACCCAAGGCCTCGACCGCCGACAGGCGTCGCGTCAGTACATTGGCGCGCGCCATGCGCCATGCCCCGATGGCAGGAAAGACCGTAAGGATGATCGGAAGCTCTTCCGGTAGCAGCGACATCGATAAGGCGATTCCCATCAACAGGGACTCGGTCCAGCGGCCATGGGCATAGCCTTCGAGAACCACGAGAAGGGCGCTCAGCGTCAGGCCGGTCACGGCAAACACTTTGACTGCACGAGCCACGTGCCGCTGCATCGGGCTCGGTTCCTCGACCAGCTCATGCAGCAGACTACTGATCTTTCCCAGTTCACTACGGGCGCCTGTAGCGCTCACCCGGGCGATACCACTACCTCGTACGACCAATGTGCCTGATCGCACCAGCATCGCGCTGTCGGTTTGCGCAGGGCAGGGCTGATGCAATTCGGGTGTCGTTGGTGGGCTGCACTTTTCGACCGGGCAAGCCTCTCCGGTCAGCAATGATTCATCGATCTGCAGATTGGTGGCCTCAAGAACGTTCGCGTCTGCGGGCACCCGGGCGCCTTCCTCGAGCAGGATAAGGTCGCCCCGTACCAGATCCTGGCTGGGCACGCGCACCGTCCGCCCCTCGCGGATTACCAGTGCGGTGGGGCTGTTCAGCACGCGCAGGGCGGCCAGCGCATGCTCGGTCTTCCCTTCCTGATAGAGCGTCAGCCCCACGGTGAGCGCAACCATGAACAATAACAACAAGCCTTCGCGCAGATCGCCCAGGGCCAGATAGATGGCAGCGGCCGACAGCAGGAGCACGAACATCGGCTCCTTCAGAACATTCATCAGAACCCGCCCCATCCGGCGCCGTTCAGATGTCAACACGTTGGGCCCGTCCTCGGCAAGGATGCGCGACACTTCGGAAGGTGACAGGCCCTTGTAATCATCCTTCGACTCTCGCATCTGGACCTCCCTCGATGTGCATAGCGGTACTGCTTCGGCCGGTTTATCTGATCTGCATCAGTTCTTCGTCGCGCATGTCGCTCATCATGGACGGCAGCTTTTTCCGCTCGGGCGCGGTTCCTTCTCCGGTTCATGGGTGGCACAGGGAGTCGGGGCACCGACGTCAGGACAGACAATGCGACTGATGACTATTTCACTACTGGCGAGCATGGCACTATTGATCATCTATGTCGTTTTCTACTTCGTTGTTCAGTACGTCGTTCAGGACTGAACTTCACGGTAGGGGATACGGACTACTCCCATCAGGGCGGATGGGCCCGGTAGTGCTGCGCAACCAGGCGCGCCACGGCGCACGAAGCCAGCCGTGTTTCGCGTGAATCGGCGCGGCTGGTCAGCACCAGCGGCAGGCGCGCGCCGAGCACCAGGCCGGCACTGACGGCGCCACCCAGATATTCCAGTTGCTTGGCTAGCAGATTGCCGCTTTCCAGGTCGGGGACCACCAGGATGTCCGCTTGCCCCGCCACTTCCGAGACGATGCCCTTGACCCGTGCAGATACCGGCGAGACCGCATTGTCGAAGGCCAGCGGGCCATCCAGGATGCCGCCGGTGATCTGCCCGCGATCGGCCATCTTGCATAGCGCGGCGGCGTCCAGCGTGGCCGGCATCCTCGGATTTACAGTCTCCACCGCTGCCAGGATGGCAACCCTGGGCAGCTTGACCCCGATGGCCTGGGCCAGGTCGATGGCGTTGCGGATGATGTCGGCCTTTTCTTCCAGCGTTGGTTCGATGTTCACGGCCGCATCGGTGATGATGAAGGGGCGCGGGTAGGAGGGCGTCTGCATCAGGTAGCAATGGCTCATGCGGCGCTTCGTGCGCAGGGCCGGGCTGGCCACGACGGCGCTCATGAATTCGTCGGTATGCAAGCTACCTTTCATCAACATCTCCACCTGTCCCTGGCTGGCCAGCTCGACCGCGCGCGCCGCCGCAGCGTGGCTATGGGGAACGTCTTCGATGGGGAGCACGGAGATGTCCAGCGTCTGCTGCGCCGCCAGGGCCAGCAGCTTGGCCCGGGGCGCCACCAGCACCGGCAGGATGATGCCGGCGGCATGGGCGTCCAGTACCGCCGACAGGCTGGCCGCATCGCAGGGGTGGACGATGGCGACCTTGACCGGCCCCAGCTGGCGCGTATGGTCGAGCAACTGTTGCAGCTCGCCATTGCCCATCTTCATACTGACTTCCGGCAAGGTGGTCCGGCGCCGCACGATGGCGTCGGTGGGCGCGATGACGTGGGCTTCGCCGTCGATCACGATGACATTGTCCTGATTGACGCATCCGCATTTAAGCGTCAGCCGGTGCAGGGCTTCATTACGTGCGACCACCGTGACGCTGGTCTGCAGCGTATCGCCGATGCGTACCGGATGCAGGAACCGCAGGGTCTGGCCGAGATAGATCGTGCCTGGCCCCGGCAGCCGGGTCCCCAGTACCGCCGAGATCAATGCGCCGCCGAACATGCCATGCGCGATGAGCCCGTGGAACCGGCTTTCCTTGGCGAAGGCGGCATCCAGGTGCTGGGGATTGGCGTCGCCGGAGATGACTGCGAAGAGCTGGATGTCGGCCGAGGTGAGCGTGCGGGTGATAGTGGCACAGTCACCGATGGCGATTTCCGCGAAGACCCGGTTGCGGATCAGGCCGAGCAGGTCGTCGCTGGCGTGCGTATCTGTCATGGTGGCGGTACTGGCGATGCTGGCGGGGCTGCCTGATGATGCTTCAGTCATGGTGTCCTCGGCTTGGAATGGGCCGGAGCGGCTTCAGCGATGCCGCCGCTCACGCTTGGCCCGGGGGGCTCATGCGACGATGTGATAGCCCGCATCGACATACAGGGTGTTTCCGGTGATGACGCTGGACGTATCGCTGGCCAGAAAACTGCATAGGTCACCGACATCGTCGATATTGGCCAGCCGCCGCAAGGGCGAACGGCGCGCCGCGTCGGTCAGGAATTCATCGAAGCAAAGCAGTCCAGATGCCGCCCGCGTAGCTAGTGGCCCCGGCGAAACCGCATTGACCCGGATACCAGCCGGGCCCAGGTCGCTGGCAAGATAGCGCACGCTGGCTTCCAGCGCGGCCTTGACCGGCCCCATCATGCCGTAGTTGCTGACGACCTCATCGGCGCCGACATAACTCATGGTGATCAGGCTGCCGCCATTCTTCATCAGGGGTTGCGCCAGGCGGGCCATGCGGATGAAGGAATGGCAAGACACGTCCATCGCCTTGGCAAATCCCTCGGGCGAGCAATTCACGACGCGGTCGTGCAGATCCGCCGCCGGTGCGAAGGCGATCGAATGTAGTACGAAGTCGAGCCGTCCCCAGTGCGTCGTGATCCGTTCGAAGAGATGCTCCATCTCGCCGGGCTGACTGACATCCAGCTGGCTCATGATGGTGGCCTGCACCTGAACCGCCAGGGGTTCCACGTAACGGCGCGCCTTGTCGTTGAGCCAGGTTACGGCCAGCTCGGCACCGGCCGCGTGCAGTGCACGCGCACAGCCCCAGGCGATGCTGTGCTTGTCGGCGATACCGACCACCAGGCCTTTTTTTCCTTCCAGCGAAAGCACCATCCTATCTCTCCATGATGTAGGTGCCTGGAGCATCGTCCAGGCGTCCAGCCCTGGCTCCGCCCAGACGGGGAGGGGTGGTGGGCTTGCCCGAATGCTGCACCAGCCAGGTTTGCCAGGCGGGCCACCAGGAGCCCTCGGTGACGGGAGTCTCTGCGGCCCATTGATCGGGCGGGCAGTAGGCGCCACCGGCCGGCCGGCTGCGCATCTGGAACTGGCTGCGCGGATGCCCCGGCGGGCTGACGATGCCGGCATTGTGGCCGCCGCTGACCAACACGAAGGTGATTTCCGCCGGGCACAGATAATGCAGCTTGAAGACCGAATGCCAGGGCGCGACGTGGTCGCGGACCGTTCCCACCAGGAAGACCGGGGTATTGATGTCACTGAGCGCGACCGGCTTGCCCTCCACGGGATAGCGGCCTTCACTCAGATCGTCATCCAGGAACAGCCGGCGCAAGTATTGCGAATGCATGCGAGCCGGCATGCGGGTGGCGTCCGCATTCCATTCCATCAGGTCGCTGTTACGGGCCGGTGTACCCATCAGGTATTGGCCAATCACGCGTGACCACAGCAGGTCGTAGGAGCGCAGCATCTGGAAGGCGGCGGCCATCTGCGTCTGGCTGAGCGTGCCGGCCTCTTGCATCTGGGCTTCCAGCAGGCTGATCTGGCTTTCGTCGATGAACATGCCCAAGTCACCCGGCTCGCTGAAGTCGGTCTGTGCCGCCAGCAAGGTCAGTGATGCCAGACGCGGGTCGCCGTCGCGTGCCATCGCGGCCGCCGCAATGGCCAGCAGGCTGCCACCCAGGCAGTAGCCGGCGCCATGTACTTTCTGACCGGGGACGATGTGGTTGACCTTGTCGAGGGCGGCATGCAGGCCGGCGTTCAGGTAGTCGTCCATGCCCAGGTCGCGGTCTTCTGGACCGGGGTTCTTCCAGGAGACGCAGAACACCGTGTGACCGCGCTCGACCAGATAGCGGATCAGCGAGTTCGCCGG
>NZ_MUXB01000239.1:0-361 GCF_001994935.1 Herbaspirillum sp. VT-16-41 | reverse complement strand
TATAAATATGACGACAACTTCATGTCAGTTGTCCGTAAAGCCATCGAGAAAGACGCCAAAGAAGCTTCTGGCGTACAGCTGCTGCTGAACGACTCCCCGAACGACCAGTCCAAACAGAACGACCAGATTGACGTTCTGCTGGCGAAAGGCGTTAAAGCCCTGGCAATCAACCTGGTTGACCCGGCTGCTGCAGGCACCGTTATCGAAAAAGCACGTGGTCAGAACATTCCGGTTGTGTTCTTCAACAAAGAGCCTTCTCGCAAAGCGCTGGATAGTTACGACAAAGCTTATTATGTGGGTACCGACTCCAAAGAATCCGGCATCATTCAGGGCGACCTGATTGCCAAACACTGGGCTGACA
>NZ_MUXB01000166.1:0-1147 GCF_001994935.1 Herbaspirillum sp. VT-16-41 | reverse complement strand
CTTCCTGCGCGGAGAGCTGGTGGTGCAGGTGCGCCGGGCCGACAACGCCGTGATCGGGGTGTTCCCCACCCGCTACGCCCTCGCGGTGCGCCCACCGGAGTACGAGCCCGCGCTGGACGTGGCCGAGGACGCGGCCGGGCCCAGTGCCCGCGGTGGCCGGGGTACCCGCCACCCCACCTCGCGGCGCGAGCTGATGGCGCGGATGCGAGCGGCCGGCTTCGAGATCGTGCCGGGCTCGACCCACTACCGGGTGTCCCACCCGGATCATCCGGGCCTGTTCGTACCGCTGGCCTCCACGCCCTCGGACCGCAGGTACACCCGCCATGCGGTCACGCAGATCCGTCGGGTGTTCGGCATCGACCTGCGGCGCTGAACCACGGGTCTTGCGGCCGAAGAAGGTGACGGGAACGCCGTTGGTCAGATACTGGTCGACCAGCATCGCGACATGCTGGCCGTTCTTCAGCGCCTGCGCCAGCTTGAGCGGGGCGTCGCGGCCGGCCGGGACCAGCGTGCCCAAATTGACGGCGCGGATGCGCTCGATGGCGCGGTCGGCGGCTTCGATGTTCGGCCGCCTGAACAGGATGGTGGCGTCGAGGCCGTGCGCGGCGGCAGCAATAGGCGAGAGCTCCCAGTTTCCGAGATGCGCGGCGAAGAACAGTGCCGGTTTACCGTCATCGCGCAGTTGGTCGAACAACTGCTTGCTGCGCGCCGAGAATTCGACGCGGCCTGGCTTGTCGGGATTCCGGGGATCATGGTCCCAGATGCGGTCGATATGCGCGAATTCGGTAACCACCGGTAACAGTGGAAGTAGCTGCAAAAGCGGAACCTGCGGATACCGCCAGAACAGCGGCCAGTGCTGAAAGACATGCAATTTTTTTCATAACCACCTCAAATGTGCTTCAAGTAAATCCTAAGTTTTAAATATATCAAAAATTGTTAAGAAACTCTTTGGGATAAACGATGTGTAATGGCCCATTTCATGTAACAGAACATTTCATCAGCTTACTATCTCTTTCAGTAAACGGTCATTTTTCCGCAGGACATGCCATTATGAAGCGTGTTACCCGGCATGTTCATCCAGATTATTCCTAATCGGACAGGTTAATTAACCATCAACTGTCATCTATTTTACGTATTTTTAGCCGCT
>NZ_MUXB01000238.1:0-361 GCF_001994935.1 Herbaspirillum sp. VT-16-41 | reverse complement strand
GGCGCTGCCGCCACGGCCGGCCACGGTCACCGGCGGCGCAGTGCCTTGTCGGCCTCGACCACGGCGAACACCAGCACACCCGCGCCCAGCGGCACCAGCCATCCCATCCAACCCACCGGGCCGGAGGCGAAGGTGGTCTGCATGAACGGGACGTACACGAACGCCAGCTGCAGCAGCAGCATCACCGCGATGCACAGCCACGAGATCGGGTTGGTGGTCAGCAGTTCCTTGCGCAGGCTGGTGGTGCGGGTGAAGCGCGAGGCCAGCAGGTAGAAGATCTGCCCCACCACGAGCGTGTTCACCGCGGTGGTGCGGGAGATCTCCAGCGGCACCCCGGCGGCCTGGCCCAGCAGGAACACCC
>NZ_MUXB01000028.1:0-804 GCF_001994935.1 Herbaspirillum sp. VT-16-41 | reverse complement strand
TCGCCAGCTAGCACCGGCAGCCAGCTCCTGCAGCTGGCGCCGGCCTCAGGCTCCGAAGCTCGTACCCCCCATCAGTCCCGCCCTCCGCGCCGAAACCTCCTGGACGATGCCTTGCACCTCGTCCAGGCTGAGGTTGACCTTCTTGTCGATGCGTTCGATATAGGTCACATTGAGTGCAGCCAGCATGCGGTTGTTGGCCCCCATCACCGGATAGTACAGGTTGATCACGCCCCGGATCTGCCGGCTCTCCATGCGCCACTGCCCGCTCTTGCGGTTGTCCTCTATCTTCCGCATCAGCTGCGCCGTCCCGATCTCCTGCTCACCATCCATGCTCACATGCTCGTCCATCATGCTGGCCTGTTCGGCCTGCTCTCTGCACGCTCTCAGCACATTTCCGGAAGCCGTATCCGTCATGCTCACCATCACCCCCACCCTGACCCCGCGGGGCCTTCTACCCCGATCTGCGCGATGAGCGGTTCGAGACCGAACTGGCGATCGTCCACTCCCGCTTCTCCACCAACACCTTCCCGTCCTGGCCCCTCGCCCAGCCCTTCCGGATGCTCGCCCACAACGGCGAGATCAACACCGTGGTGGGAAATCGCAACCGTCTGCGCGCTGCCGAGGGGCGCATGGCCACCGACGCCTTCGGCGAGGACTTCGAGCGCCTGCTGCCGGTGAACACCCCCGGGGCCTCCGACTCCGCCAGCCTGGACGAGGCCCTCGAACTGCTGCAGCTGTCCGGGCGCTCCCTGCCCCACGCGATGATGATGCTGGTCCCGCAGCCCTGGGAGAACGACCCGGTGA
>NZ_MUXB01000237.1:0-313 GCF_001994935.1 Herbaspirillum sp. VT-16-41 | reverse complement strand
ACGGCATACGGTCTTTTGCCGGGTCGGCACTAAAATACCCCTGCGACGATGCCCAGAACAACCAGACAAACGGCAGAAAACCTGCCAGGTGCAGCAATACTTTAAGCCAGACAATCTGTTTTGCTGTTAAACGCACTCAAAAATTCTCCCGCAGATCCAAACCACGATAAGGGGACGCCACTTCATCCGCATAGCCGTTAAAAAGAAGCGTAGGCTGGCGTTTTACATCCAGCACGCCGCCGGATACGATAAAACGCTCGGTTGCCTGTGACCAGCGAGGATGGTCGACATGCGGATTTACATTGGCAAAAAA
>NZ_MUXB01000207.1:0-362 GCF_001994935.1 Herbaspirillum sp. VT-16-41 | reverse complement strand
TTGGGACCGACTACAGCCCCAGGATGCGATGAGCCGACATCGAGGTGCCAAACCTCCCCGTCGATGTGAACTCTTGGGGGAGATAAGCCTGTTATCCCCGGGGTAGCTTTTATCCGTTGAGCGATGGCCCTTCCATGCGGAACCACCGGATCACTAAGCCCGACTTTCGTCCCTGCTCGACTTGTAGGTCTCGCAGTCAAGCTCCCTTCTGCCTTTACACTCTGCCAATGATTTCCAACCACTCTGCGGGAACCTTTGGGCGCCTCCGTTACCTTTTGGGAGGCGACCGCCCCAGTCAAACTGCCCGCCTGACACTGTCTCCCGGCACGATAAGGGGGTCGGGCTAGAAGTTCAACACAGCC
>NZ_MUXB01000110.1:0-362 GCF_001994935.1 Herbaspirillum sp. VT-16-41 | reverse complement strand
TGCATCACTATCTATTGACTCTGCAGATACTTTATCTAAAAGCGATAAAAATCCCAATTCTTTAAACTTTGTACTTACCTCATGTTCCGAATAACCTTCATATACAATATCGTCTATTTTTATTTCTATAGGAGAGTCCCGATTAATAGTCACTAAATCTTTACTCATAAAAGCATCATCTTTATGAGTAGCCAATTTTACTTTTAGTTTCTTTCCACTAACATCATCGATATGTTCGTAAACTTCCTCTAAAGTTGGGTATTGCTTAAGTAGTTTAGTAGCTGTTTTTTGTCCTACTCCGGGTACCCCTGGAATATTATCCGAACTATCCCCCAGTAAGGCTTTCAAATCAATAATTTGTT
>NZ_MUXB01000235.1:0-362 GCF_001994935.1 Herbaspirillum sp. VT-16-41 | reverse complement strand
AACATCTCCAGCGGCAGCCACAGGCCACCCAGGACGGCCATGCCCATTAGGGTCACGACGCCACCGGCGGAGGCGGCGCCGCCGGTGAGCAGCATGCCCAGGGCGATGCCGATCAGGATGGTGGGCAGCAGCCCCAGCCACAGCACGGCGATGGTGGCGAGGAAGGAGAGGGGATCGGCCTCCACGCCGGTGGCCAGGCCCACCACGCCCACGGCGAGCAGGGCGGGGGCGATCACCACGCTGGCGGCGAGCACGGAGCCGATCAGGAAGGAGCGCGGGGAGAGCCCGGCGACGATCAGCTGGTGCAGGAAGCCGTTGCGCTGGTCCTCCTGGATCTGGGTACCGGCGGTGATGGCGGTGCC
>NZ_MUXB01000233.1:0-362 GCF_001994935.1 Herbaspirillum sp. VT-16-41 | reverse complement strand
AATCCCAGCACGAATCATGATCACATTAAACAATTTCATAATCGCCTGTTTTCCCATGTTTTCAAAGGTAGGTATCATGGACAATAAAAAACTGATAGGTAGAAACATGGCATAGATAATAAACAGAATTTGTGAGAAGATCATAATTCCCGATAGAAGAAACACAAGAATCGAAATTCCTATGTTAAATAGAAATAAAAAGAAGACCATCCCTAAACGTGTAGTGGTCTTCGTAATCGTTAAGTTTTTATTGTCATGATTTTCAATTTCTGTCTTAACTGCATTTTCACGGTCTTTTCCGTTATTCGTATCAGGATTGATAGAAACTAACGTATCAACGCGATCTTCACCAATCGTTTCTT
>NZ_MUXB01000076.1:0-13887 GCF_001994935.1 Herbaspirillum sp. VT-16-41 | reverse complement strand
TGATGTTTTTCGACACCCCAGACGTCCCGCGTGGCAGCATTCCACCATTGTTCGGTCAGCAGGAAGCCCTGGTGCCACAGGTTGTAGGGCCAGCGCTGCCAGTCCGGTGCGGCAAAGCGGCGGTCCGCGACCGGCAGGTCGGCAGCCTGGGCGTGGGCACTGCCCATGTAATGTAGCAGGCGGTTGGCCTGCTGCAGGGCCAGGCACATCAACTCAAGGCGTTTGCCGGGGGAAACCGCCAGGTGCGCGGCCCAGTCGATGGCGGCCAGCAATCCCGACGCCAGCGACAGCGAGCCGCTGGAGCGGGCCAGAGCCGCATGCACCTGCGCGTCCAGGCGCTCGGTCGGCGTAGGCATGACAGCCGTCTTCGGAGGCCGTGGCCGGGCTTGTGCGTGCGTGTTCATCAGGCGGCCCTGGGGTGGCTACGTTCATGCAGTTGCTGGCAGGCCAGACAACGCTTGGCGGTGGGATAGGCCAGCAGACGCTCGACCGCGATATCGGCCCCGCAATCTACGCACAGTCCATAGCTGCCCTCCTGCATGCGCGATCGCGCCTGGCTGATGTCCTGCAATTCATGCAACTCCTGGTCCGACATCACCTGCGCGGTGGTCGCCCGCTCCAGACCTTCGTCGTCGGTGAGGTCCGCTGCCTGCATGCGCTGGCGTAGTGAATGTTCGGCGTCGTCCAGCAGGCTGCCAAGCCGGACCCATTGGGTGGGGGAAATCTGTCGCATGGCTCACTCCATGAACTGCACCCGATGCCAATTGACCGGGATTGCATGGCGCAACTGTGCGCCAGGGCCTGGCCCGGCCTACTGATGTAAGTCAAGGCCAGCCAGCGAGGCCTTGTCGGGTCAGCACGAGAACTTGACTTGCATCAGTTTTGCACCTAATGGCTGGCGCAGAATCTTCATATAAGGATCAGACTTGCTGAACATTATGGACGCCTGTGCCGGCTGATCCAGCCCAGGCCACGCCAAGCGACGCTGGAAAGGCAGGCAATGACCTCTGGCGTTCTCGATCAGGCATTGCCAGATTCTGGAAAGGAAATCCCATGCGCCTCCCCAACACGGACAACTACGCCGACTTCTGGCTGGGCTACGCCAGCCACCAGATCGAGGCCAGTGTCGAACTCGGCGCCACCACCCTCGCAAGCATGAGCAAGCTCTACGACCTGGATACCAGTTTCCTGCGCCGCGAAAGCGGCAATGCAATCCTGCTGGCCAAGCAATGCGTGGAAGCAAGAACCCCGGTGGAAGCGGCCTCGATGATGGCTGAACGCTGGCGCAGTGAGATGCAGGAAAGCGCCGTCTTTGCCGGACAGCTGGTCGAGTGGCTGGCCGAACTCACTGCCAGGCTGAATCACGCCACGCAACAGCGGATGATGGGCTTGAACGGCCAATATGCCGCCTATCTGGACAATGCCACCTCCGGCACCAACAGTGCAGCCGCTGACGGCAAGCCAACACTCAAGGCCACGAACAAGGTCGCCAGGAGCAAGGCCGGCTGAAAAGCAACTTCTCAAGGGAGCAGGGCGATGAAAAGCGACCATCAATTGCGGCAGGAAGTCATGGACGAACTGGCCTGGGATAGTGCCTTCGACGACAACCGCATCGGCGTGGAGGTGGTCAGCGGGATCGTAACGCTGACCGGGCATCTCGACAGCTACGCCCAAAAGTATGCGGCCGAACGTGCCGCCTTGCGTGTGGGTGGCGTCAAGGGGCTGGCCGTGGAGATCGACGTACACCTGCCCGGCGCCAGCCAGAGGACGGACAGCGAGATTGCCGCTGCAGCCCGCCACGCCATCGAATGGAATGCGCTGTTGCCGAAGGAAGGCATCCAGATCAAGGTCGAGCACGGCTGGATCACCCTGTCGGGCCAGGTCCGTTTCGACCACCAGCGTGAAGCGGCCGAACAGGCGCTCCGCAATCTCTTCGGCCTGATCGGCATCAGCAACCTGATCACGGTGCAGGCCAGCGCCGCACCGCGTGACATCAGGAACAGCATCGAAACAGCCTTGCAACGGCGGGCGCACATCCAGACCACGGCCCTCTATGTGGGCGTGAACGACAAGGTCGTCACCCTTACCGGCATGGTTGGCTCGCTTGCCGAACGACAGGAAGCTTGCCGGGCAGCGCAGCATACGCCCGGCGTGGAGCGGGTGATCGACAACATCGTCGTGGTGTAGGCCTGCTGCTATCACTTTCTCACTATGACGAAGGGTATCTCCGGTGGCATCAGCGCAATCGTATCGTCCAGCGCGCCAGGCTTGACGGCCTGGCCGCTATACTGGCGCCTTACTATGACCACGAGGGAGATCGCAGTGAAGCACGACATCATCAGCCTGGATCAGTTGGAGGCACTCTACGGCCAACCCGGCGAACGGGCGCTGGTCAAGGAAATCGATCATCTCAACGAGGACTATCAGGCTTTCGTGCGTGCTTCGCCTTTCGTCGTGCTGGCCTCGGTCGGACCAGAGGGACTGGACTGTTCACCCAAGGGTGACCCTGCCGGATTCGTGCAGATCATCGATTCGCGTACGCTGATCGTGCCGGATCGCCCCGGCAACAACCGGCTCGACAATCTGCGCAACATCATCGTCGATCCCCGCGTCTCCTTGCTGTTCATCATCCCGGGCGTGGGCGAGACTCTGCGCGTCAATGGTCGCGCCACGATCTCGGCCGATCCGGCCTTGCTGGCCCGCTTCGAGATGCGTGGCAAGCTGCCTAGCAGCGTGATCCTGGTAAAGATCGAGCGTGCCTACTTCCATTGTTCCAAGGCCATCGTACGCTCGGAACTCTGGTCGGCCTCGGCCCAGGTGGCGCGCAGCAGCCTGCCTTCTCCTGGCGCCATGCATCACCGTCTGAGCGGCGGCGTGGTCGATGGAACGGCTTATGACCGCGAACTTCCACAACGTACCGAGGCCGGTCTCTACTGAGCCGAGTCGGCAGGACGGCCAGCCTCGGCAAGCTGGCGTGCGGCTCAGGCGATGAGCCGCTCCGGCTGTGCCGCGACGCTACGCGCATAGGCATTGCCTGGTGCCGCCGCCAGCAAGGTACGGGTATAGGGATGCTGCGGTGCCTGCCAGATGGAACGATGATCGCCTTCCTCGACGATGCGCCCGCCTTGCATCACCAGTACGCGGTCGGCGATGTAGCGCACCACCGACAGATCGTGCGAGATGAACAGGTAGGCCAGGCCGAACTCCTGCTTCAGATCGACCAGCAGGTTCAGGATCTGTGCCTGCACCGAGACGTCCAGCGCCGAGACCGGTTCGTCGCAGATCACCAGCGCAGGCTTGAGTACCAGCGCCCGGGCGATCCCGATACGCTGGCGCTGGCCGCCCGAAAACTGGTGGGCGTAGCGGCCCAGGGCGGCCTGCGGCAGGCCGACCAGATCGATGATCTGGCTGACGCGCCGCTGGCGCTCGTTGCGGTCCCGGACTTCATGGATCTGCAAGGCCGTATCCAGAATGTCGCGCACGCTGTGGCGCGGATTGAGTGAGGCATACGGGTCCTGGAACACCATCTGTACCCGCCTGCGCAAGGGGCGCAGGGCCTTGCGGTCCAGCCGGGTGATGTCCTGGCCGTCCAGCAGGATACGGCCGCTGCGGCTGTCTTCCAGGCCGATGATGCTGCGCGAGAGGGTGGACTTGCCGCAACCCGATTCGCCTACCAGACCCACGGTCTGGCCGGGGGCGATGTCCAGGCTGACACCGCGCACTGCATGCACGCCGCCCTTGGGCGTCAGGTAATCCACATGCAGGTCCTGTACTGATAGCAGGGGCGCTGCGCCGGCTGCCAGCGGCGGGATCACTTGCCTGAGTGCCGTATCGGTCAGGCTGAAACGCCACTGGCCGTCTGCGTCGATGTCATTGCGGATTTCGGGGAGACGCTGCCGGCGGTAGTGCAGTTCCTGCTCCAGTCGCAAGGACGCCCCCAGCAAGCCCTGCGTATAGGCATGGCGGGGCGCGGCAAAGAGTTGCGCGGTCGTGGCTTCTTCCACCTTCTCGCCGGCGAACATCACGGCCACGCGGTCGGCCCATTGCTCCACCACGCCCAGGTCATGGGTGATGAGCAGCACGGCCATGCCCAGTTCGCGCCGCAATTGGTCCAGCAGTTCCAGGATCTGCGCCTGCACCGTCACATCCAGCGCGGTGGTCGGCTCGTCGGCAATCAGCAGGCGCGGACGGTTGGCGATGGCCATGGCGATCATGACGCGCTGGCGCTGGCCACCGGAGAGCTGGTGGGGGTAATCATCGATACGCCTGGCGGGATCGGGGATGCGGACCTGGGCCAGCAATTCCACTGCGCGCGCCCGCGCAGCCGCGCCGTCCAGCGGCTGGTGCAGGCGGATCGCCTCCACCAGTTGCTGGCCGATGGAGAGCACGGGATTGAGCGAGGTCATCGGCTCCTGGAAGATCATGGCGATGTCCTGGCCGCGCAGGGCGACCAGTTCCGCTTCCGGCAGGCGCAGCAGGTCACGCTCTTCGAACAGTACCTGGCCGCTGACCTTGGCCGAGCCATCCAGCAGGCGCAATATCGACAGGGCCGTGGTGGACTTGCCGCAGCCGGACTCGCCGACCAGGGCCACCGTTTCGCCAGCGGCAATCGACAGGTCCAGCCCACGCACGGCCTGGTGCGTGCCGAAGGCAACCTTCAGGTCGCGCAGTTCCAGCAGGGAAGACATCATGGTTTCCTTGGTTCAGGCAGCCAGTACGGCGCTCTGGTATTGCGGTTCCAGTTGCACGTCCAGCGCTTCGTTGAAGCGCGCAAAGAAGGCGCACAGCGCTGCACGCAGCGTCAGTTCGACGATCTGGGATTCATCGAAATGCTCGCGCAGGCGCGCTACCAGCGAATCACCCACGCGCTGCCGGGTGACGGCCAAGGCATAGTCGCGCACCAGCAGTTCCACCGGGCCCAGGCCGGGGACGTCGGGCTCCAGGATGCGCTCCACCGTCTCCGCGCTGACCTGTTCGGCCTGCAGCTTGGGGGCATGGTGCGATACGCAGTAGGTACATTCGTTGGCCCGCGATGCGGTTACCAGCACGATTTCCAGATGCAGGCGCGAGAGATTGCCCTCGGCGGCGAAACCCAGCAGCAGGCCGTAGAGATGTTCGATGGAGGCCGGCTTGTGCGCCATCACGCCCAGCATGTTGCCGAAGGCGCCGTATTCGTTCTCGACTTTTTCGAAGATGCGGCGGGCTTCGCCGGCCGGCAGTTGGTGAGAGAGCAGGGTAGAGACACGTGCCATGGAAAAGTCCTATTTGCGTTCGCGCGGATCGAGCACATCGGCCAGTCCGTCGCCCAAGAGATTGAGGGCCAGCACCGTGAAGACGATGGCCAGGCCCGGGATGGTGGTGATGTACCAGTCGGTGCGCAGCACTTCGCGGCCGGCGCCGACCATGTTGCCCCAACTGGCGGCATTGGGGTCGCCCAGGCCGAGGAAGGCCAGGCTGGATTCGGTGAGGATGGCGCTGGCCACCATCAGCGAGGCCGATACCAGGATCGGGGTGGCGGCATTGGGCAGGATGTCGCGCAACAGGATGCGGGCATCGCTGGCACCCAGGGCGATGCTGGCGCGCACCATCTCGCCGTGCCGCAGTTTCAGGGCCTCGGCCCGTACCAGCCGCGCCAGGCTGGGCCAGGCGGTCACGCCGATGGCCAGGGCGATGGTCCACACGGTAGGCTGGATCACCGCCACGATGGCCAGTGAAAACAGGAAAGAAGGAATGGTCTGGAAGAACTCGGTCACCCGCATCAATGCCGCATCCAGCCAGCCACCGTAGTAGCCGGCCAGCAGGCCGCCGCTCGCGCCCAGCAGCAACGCGATGGCGGTGGAGACGGCGGCGATCAGCAGCGACACCCGCGCACCGTGGAAGATGCCGGCCAGCAGGTCACGCCCCAGCATGTCGCTGCCCAGCGGATAGGCGAGGTCCACGCCAGGCCGCAGGAAGGGTTCGGCCACCATGTCCAGCGGATCGCCGGGGAACAGCCAGCCGGCCGAGGCCGCCATGAACAGCACCAGCAGCAACAGCAGGCTGCCAGCCAGCGCCGAGGGCGAGCGCCGCAGGCGCGCAAGAACGCCGCGCGCGGCAGAGGGATAAGGATGGGGGAGGGTGAGGGTGCTCATGTCGGTCTTTTCATTGCAGGCGGATGCGTGGATCCAGCCGCACATAGAGGGCATCGACGATCCAGTTGACCACCACCACCACGGTGGAACTGCATAGCAGAATGCCCAGCAACAGGTTGAAGTCGCGCTGGAACAGCGCTTCGAAGGCCAGGCGTCCCAGGCCGGGCCAGGAGAACACGGTCTCCACCAGCACCGCGCCGCCGACGATGGCGCTGGCCTGCACGCCCAGCATGGTGACCAGCGGCAGCAAGGCATTGCGCAGCACATGCACCACCAGCACCCGATGCGCGGGCGCCCCCTTGGCCACGGCGGTGCGCACGAAATCCTGGCGCCGCACCTCGATCATGGTGGCGCGCATGAGGCGCGTATAGACCGCCATGTAGAACAGGCCCAGCGTCAGCGCCGGCAGCACCAGGTGGCGTGCCACGTCCAGGACGTGGGCCAAACCGGTATAGCCGGCTTCGACCGTGATCATGCCGCCCACCGGCAGCCAGTCCAGCCAGACCGAGAAGACCACCACCAGCATCAGGCCGATCCAGAACAGCGGCGTGGCGAAGAACACCAGCGCCAGCAAGGACACCAGCAGGTCGACCAGCTTGCCGGCGCGGTAGGCCGCCAGGCTACCCAGCACCACCCCGCCCACCACGGCCAGCAGGATGCTGGCGCCCATCAACAGCAAGGTGGCCGGTACGCGCTCGCCAATCAATTGCGCCACCGGCATGCCGTGACGGAAGGAATAACCGAGGTCGAACTGCAGCAGATGCAGCAGGTATTTGCCGAACTGCACCAGCAATGGCTGGTCCAGCCCGAACTGGGCGCGCAGTGTCGCCAGGTATTCGGGAGTGGCAGCACCGGCTTCCCCCGCCAGTACCTGGGCGGCATCACCCGGCGCCAGGCGCAGCAGGAAGAAATTGATCACCGCCACGCCCAGCACCACGGCCAGCAATTGCAACAGGCGGCGCACGGTGGCCTGCCATAGCCTGCCCCCGCGTGACAGGGGCGGCTTGGTGTGCTGGGAAGGCTGGGAAGGCTCGGAGGAGGCCGTGGTCTCCAGGCTCAGGCTCATTCGCGGTCCTTAGCGTTGTGGCGCGGCGGGATTGGCTGCCACTTTGGCGCCGCTGTCGAACCACGCGTTCTTCAGCGATCCATAGACCTGATCGACGCCGGCCACGGCATCCTTGAGGTTGGAGGATTGCACCGTGAAGAAGTGCATTTCCAGCAGCGGCAACGAAGGCAGGTCGGTCTGCACCTGCTGCTGCAGCTTCTTGAACAGGGCGATGCGTTCGCTCTGGCTGGCCGAACCCTGGGCCTGCGAGATCAGCTTGTCGGCCTCGGCGCTGCGGTAGCCGGAACCATTGCTCCAGGGGATGTTCTTGCCGACCGAATCGCTCCAGTAGGCGCGGGTGACACCGACCAGCGGATCGGCAAAGCCGGCGAACCAGACCACCGACAGGTCGTAGTCACGGTCGCCATAGACACGCTTGGTGTAGGTCGGCGTGTCCTGCGCCCGCACGTTGACCTCGATGCCCACGCGCTTCAGGGAATTGCGGATGAATTCGCCGCTGCGCTTGAAGTCATCGCCGTAGGGCAGGTAATCCAGGTTGATCTTCAGGCGGGTGCCGTCGGCACCGCGCTTGAGGCCGGCTTCATCCAGCAGGGCTTCGGCTTTCTTGGGGTCGAAGCCGTATTGCGGCACATCGCTGGTGTGGAATTGCTTGAGGGTGGAGACCACCGGGCTGTCGGCCGGCTTGCCGAATCCGTACCACACCACCTTGTTGAAGGCATTGCGGTCGATCGCATAGGCCAGGGCCTGGCGCACGCGCAGGTCCTTGAAGTAGGGGCGGTCGAGGTTGATATCCACGAACAGCCAGGGCGAGAGCCATTCATAGCCGCGGGTCTCCAGCTTCAGGCTGGGCAGCTTGGCCAGGCGCTCGGCATCCTTGAGCGGCACCGGGGAGAACGGGGCGTACTGGGCTTCACCCTTTTCCAGCGCGGCAGCGCGGGCACCGGCATCAGGCACGACCTTGAAGACGATCTTGTCCAGGTAGGGCTTGCCCTTGTCCCAGTATTCCGGATTGCGTTCCAGGGTGATGTAGTTGCCACGGCTCCATTCCTTGAAGACGAAGGGGCCGGTGCCGATGGGCTTGTTGTTGTAGGGGTTGTTGAGGATGTCGGTCCCCTCGTACAAGTGCTTGGGCAGGACCTGGGCGCCATTGCTGTTGAGCGAACTGAGCACGGCCAGCGAAGGCTCGCTGAAGTGGATCACCACGGTGTAGTCGTCCGGCGTATCGGTAGAGGTGACCTTGCCGTAGAGGATCTGGTTGCGCGGATGGATCTTCCTCCAGACGTTTTCCAGGGTCCATTTCACGTCGGCCGAGGTGAAGGGCTTGCCGTCGTGCCACTTGACGCCACGGCGCAGGTAGAAGGTCAGGGTCTTGCCGTCCTTGGAGAACTCCCAGCGCTCGGCCAGGGCCGGTTTCAACTTGAAATCGTTGTCGTATTCGACCAGGCCATCGAAGACGTTGGCACTGAAGAAGCCGGTCGGTGCGGCTGTGTTCAGGGCCGAGGTCAGGATCACCGGTTCGGGCTGGATGATGGTGGTGAGAGTCCCGCCCGGTGTGGGGGCGGCGGCCGTCGCAGGAGCGGTCGCAGCAGCGCCGGCGATGAGCAATGTGGCTGCGCCCAGCAGGGAGCGCAGGAGTCTGGTGTGTAGCATGGTTTCCCCTGTTGTCGGTGTGGTGTTGCGGTCGGGCCGGGCTTCTTTCTGTACGCCCTGCGCCGGTTCGCGCCGGCTCTTGAAGCTGCGCGGCCGCATGGTGAGAGGGTGAAGAAGTGCTGGTTCAGCAACGTTGCGCTATTAGACCAAAGCGCTGTGCTGGCCTGAACGAAGCATTCCGCATGTGCTTCCTTGGAAACCGCATGCCTATCATGCTGCGGGTCTGCTGCAGTGAGGGCCCTTGTGTTGGTATATGAGCCGATCTAATGGAACAATGAGATCATTTCACTTTTTTTCATGGATGACTGCGCTTAAGATTCGCTTCGAACATCGTCATCACCAGGACGGCCAGAGGCTGAATCACCATGACCAAAGAATTTACGTTTGCCATCAAGAGCATCCGCTTCGACGAGGACTATCGTCCTTCCGAGAACACGCGCATCACC
Organism: Herbaspirillum sp. VT-16-41; assembly: GCF_001994935.1. NCBI lineage: Bacteria > Pseudomonadati > Pseudomonadota > Betaproteobacteria > Burkholderiales > Oxalobacteraceae > Herbaspirillum > Herbaspirillum sp. VT-16-41. Next base: position 4,594 of record NZ_MUXB01000076.1, on the reverse strand, counting down.
ACCAACTTCGCCAATCTTGCCCGGGGTGAAAGTCGCCAGGAGAACCTGCGCAACACCTTCCGCATGATCGACAACCGCTTCAATGCCCTGGCGCACTGGGATAATCCGGCAGGCGAGCGCTATCACGTCGAGCTGGAGATCATCTCGGTCGAGATGAAGATTGCCGGCGAGCGCAGCGGCCCGGCGCTTCCCTTGATCGAGATATTGCAGACGACGGTCATCGATCAGCAGACGGGCGAACGCACTGCCGGCATCGTGGGCAACAACTTCTCCTCCTATGTACGCGATTACGATTTCAGCGTGGTCCTGCTGGAGCGCAACCGCAACCAGCCTGTCTTCAGCGCGCCCGAGGATTTTGGCGATCTGCATGGACGGCTGTTCAAGGCCTTCGTCGAGTCGGACGTGTACCGCGCGCATTTCGGCAAGCCGCCGGTCATCTGCCTGAGTGTCTCCAGCAGCCGGACCTACCGGCGCACCGAGAACCGGCACCCGGTATTGGGCGTGGAATACCTGCAGGACGAGTATTCGCTGACCGATGAATACTTCGGCAAGATGGGCATGCAGGTACGCTACTTCATGCCGCCCGACAGCGCCGCACCGCTGGCGTTCTATTTCTCCGGTGATCTGCTGGGCGACTACACCAACCTGGAACTGATCAGCACCATCAGCACGATGGAGACCTTCCAGAAGATCTACCGGCCCGAGATCTACAACGCCAATTCGGTTGCCGGCAAGTCCTATCGGCCCAGCCTGAAGCACCAGGATTATTCCCTGACCCGCATCGTCTACGACCGCGAAGAACGCAGCCGGCTGGCGGTGGAGCAGGGCAGGTTTGCCGAGGAACACTTCATCAAGCCTTACCAGGCGGTACTGGCGCAGTGGTCCGCCCATTACGCCCACTGATTACCCGCACGGATTCATACAACAGAACAGGTCATCCAACGTGAAAAAACTCTTACCCACCTCCACCGCCGGCAGCCTGCCGAAACCTTCCTGGCTCGCCGAACCCGAGAAGCTCTGGTCGCCCTGGAAACTGCAGGGTGAAGAACTGCGTGACGGCAAGCGCGATGCCTTGCGCCTGTCCCTGCAGGAACAGGTCCATGCCGGCATCGATATCGTCAGTGATGGCGAACAGACGCGCCAGCATTTCGTGACGACCTTCATCGAACATCTGGACGGGGTCGATTTCGAGAAGCGCGAGACCGTGCGCATCCGCGACCGCTACGATGCCAGCGTGCCCACCGTCGTCGGTGCCGTCTCGCGCCAGAAGCCGGTCTTCGTGGAAGACGCCAGGTTCCTGCGCCAGCAGACCGGGCAAACCATCAAATGGGCGCTGCCCGGCCCCATGACCATGATCGACACGCTCTATGACGCCCACTACAAGAGTCGCGAAAAACTGGCCTGGGAATTCGCCAAGATCCTCAATCAGGAAGCCCGGGAGCTGGAAGCGGCCGGCGTAGACATCATCCAGTTCGATGAGCCGGCCTTCAATGTCTTCTTCGACGAAGTCAACGACTGGGGCGTGGCCACGCTGGAACGTGCCATCGAAGGTCTGAAATGCGAAACCGCCGTCCATATCTGCTACGGCTACGGTATCAAGGCCAACACCGACTGGAAGAAGACCCTGGGCTCCGAGTGGCGGCAATACGAGGAAGCATTCCCGAAGCTGCAACAGTCCGGCATCGATATCGTCTCGCTGGAGTGCCACAATTCGCGCGTTCCCATGGACCTGATTGAACTCATCCGTGGCAAGAAGGTAATGGTCGGCGCCATCGATGTGGCCAGCAATACCATCGAAACCCCGGAGGAGGTCGCCGACACCCTGCGCAAGGCGCTGCAGTTCGTCGATGCCGACAAGCTCTATCCTTGCACCAACTGCGGCATGGCCCCCCTGGCGCGCGACGTCGCCCGAGGCAAGCTCAATGCACTTGCTGCCGGCGCGGAGATCATCCGCCAGGAACTGGCCAGGTAGGCGTAGGCATACCTGCTTGGACGGGCGCCGCCAGCGCTGCGCGGTCGCCGTCCAGGCTGATGCTGAGTTTTCATATCCATTTGGGTAGTTGCGATCCCAAGCCGCATTCCTGTTCCATCATGTCATTGACCAGCACAAGCATCGACCCATCGCGTTTTCGCGACGCGCTCGGGCATTACGCCTCCGGCATCACGGTGATCACCTCGCTGGTGGACGCCTCGCCGATCGGCTTCACTTGCCAGTCTTTCTACAGCGTGTCGGTGAATCCGCCACTGGTGTCTTTCAGCGTCATGGCCAGTTCGGCCAGCTATCCGGCGATCAGGCGGGCAGGGCGCTTTGCGGTCAATATCCTGGCCGCCGATCAGGCGCATCTTTCCAGCCAGTTCGCCCGCCGTGGCCAAGACAAGTGGCAGGGGGTGGATTGGCAGGCGTCGCCCCTGGGCAACCCCATCATTGCCGGCAGTCTGCACTGGCTGGATTGTCAGATTCATGCTGAACATGTCGCCGGCGATCATCTCATCGTCATCGGCGAGGTGCTTGCCATGGACCAGCAAAAGCCGGCAAGCGCACAGCCATTGCTGTATTTTCGCGGGCAGTATCGGGACATCGCAGAAGCCATGCGGAACGAAGAAACGGCAGGGCGTGCGGCCAAGAAGAGGGTACGGCAAGCCTGCAAGACCATCGGCGCGGATCGTATGATCACCCTGACCTACCGTGAGAACATGACGGCCAGAGAACGGGCCTTGAGAGACTGGGACAGATTCCGCCGCCGCATGTGCAAATACAAACAATTTCTCCACGTTGCGGTCATCGAAGAACAAGAGCGCGGCGCGATCCATTTCCATGTGGCCGTGCATGGTCGCCAAAGTTACCATCTCTTGCGTTCAATCTGGGCCGAAGTAGTTGGTCGCGATGAGAACGGGCGTTTATGTGCAATGTAGATATTCGCAATCCCGCTAAATTCGGCTTCGGAAAAGAAAGTGTACATAAGCGGCAGCCTACATTGCGAAATATTACGCTAAGGACATGTCGTCCCGCACGCTTGATCAGAAGCTCTATTTTTGCTCTCGCGGTATTCCAGGCCTGAAGTCACCGCATGGCCGCTGGCATATATGCGTGCCATTGATGCTGTTCGAACAGCCTTTACATTGCTGAGTCCGGCCAGCTATATGCAGCTCAATTCTGGTATAACAAAGGCTTGGGGGTTATGTGGATAGCTACAGGCCAATTTAGTTCTTCAGGGTGTGTCCACGCGCCGTTTTGACTTCTCTTTTTAAAGGAAGATGTCGTGACGACAGTTACTCCGCCTCCTGGATGGGGCGCAGATATTCTTTCAGATTTCCAAGCCAATGCTATTCAAAACGAGTATGCAAGTTATGTTCATCTTAAAGGATGGCAGGAGGCGTTTATTAACTGCGCCACTGCTCTTAGGATGTGTACGGACTACTCAATGTCCCTAGCGTATTCCGCCAATGCGACTTCTCATCTACTATTTATTGCCGCTCACAATCACTTTTTAGCTGCTGTGCGGTTGGCTCTATCTGGGCAGGCATTGCCGACTTATCCCGTGGGTAGGGCATGTGTAGAAGCTGCCCTATACGGCTATTATTTGGCAAAGGTTCCTGAGGCAACTGCCAGATGGCACAGCAAACCAACTGAGCGTGCGGCGCTCAGGGCTTGGTCAAGGGAATTTAGCGTTTCTAATATTTCGTCTCTTTTGAGTGCTGGCCAAGCTGAATGGACAAGGTTTCTCCATCAAACGGCAATTGACTATGGGGCGCATCCGAATACTCAAGCTCTCTATTCGAATATGGCCCAGAAAGAATTGGCTGATGGGGGTGTTCATCTCGAAAATATAATTCTTCATGCGTGGGGCTTAAGCGCTGCAAACGCGACGAAGTTTGCTTTAGAAGCCGGGATGTTTACTATTGCCTTATTTGCCACGGCCTATCCAGAAGCTGATGCCAAATATTCGTTATCGGATCTAAATGTCAGGTTAGTCTCTTCCCTAGATATATTAAAAAGCGAATTCGAAAAATAATTGACAGTCTTGTTTTAAAGTGAAATTTAAAGGCCCCATAGCAGGGGCTTTTTATTATTTATTTTGCTCAGATTTTTCTCCCTTAGGCTGTTCCTTTTTGTCCTCCATTGACCAATCAAATGGCAGAAACGCAGATTTTTTTATAGCCAAATGGAGGTTAGGAATTGAGCTTGCTAAGACGATGACGATTTGCGACGTTGTCCGGTCATACAAAAAGTAGCGATCACCTACGTATCCGAGGTAAGCAATATCGGATGGATTTTTTGATAGTCCATCTAGTTTAGACATCACTACATCCACAGTCACATCGGGATTCTCCAAAATCTTGAATGCTTCTGTTCTGCCATAGGAGAACGAAAATCCTGCAAAAATGAGCGCATAAAAGGTCAGTTTATGTCTCAGTTGATCATGCGGAATAAAGTGCATTATTGCTTTTGTGTTTGCCAACGGCGTCGCAAACATAGAAAACATTAGTGCAAATAGCACCCAGTTATATGGTGGTTTTGACCTGCTCCCCGAGATTAGTACGGCAATGATGTAGAGTCTGCCCCATACGGAGGCAGCATGAAGAAACGATTTAC
>NZ_MUXB01000218.1:0-363 GCF_001994935.1 Herbaspirillum sp. VT-16-41 | reverse complement strand
CCAGGTGCGCGCCGAGATCGACCGGGTCTGCCTCGGTGCCGACGCCGGCGCACCCGGTATCGACGCCGACGCACTCGGCATCGACCCCGCCGCCCTCGCCGCCTACGAGACGGCCACCCTGGCCCGCCTCACCTGCCTGTACGCCCTCAGACCCCGCTGGCGCGCCGCCGCCACCGACCTGGCCCGCATCCTGCGGACCGCATCCTCCACCCCCCTCCGAAGGAGCAGTGCGTCATGACCATCCTGACCAGTCAGAATCCCGGCCGCACCCTCGGTGCGGAGACCGCCCGGAGCGCCCACGGCGCCACGCCCGTGCGCACCACCGTCTCCGTGATCGGTGTGGGCTACCTCGGCGCCGTGCAC
>NZ_MUXB01000232.1:0-363 GCF_001994935.1 Herbaspirillum sp. VT-16-41 | reverse complement strand
GCTCAGCAGCGCGGTGAGCTCGTCGCGGTCGAGACGGCCGTGGCCGACGGTGATCAGAGGAGGAGGCATCTGCCCAGCATGGCACGCCGAGTACCGGCGCGAACCGATATCGTCAGGCAGCGGTACCGGTCGCTGTCGGCCGGAGCGAGGGGTCATCCATGCAGAGGCGTACAGAGGATCGGGACTTCTCCGCGTACAACGCGGCCCAGCAGGGCAGACCGGTCAGGCCCCTGGCGGTGCGCGCAGTCGAGACTGCGGCACAGGGCACGGCCGACGCTGCGGTGCCACGCCCGACCGGGCCCGGGGCCGCTGACGGGGATGAGCGCCCCACCGCCGTGGAGCTGGGCAGCGGGATCGGCATCG
>NZ_MUXB01000231.1:0-364 GCF_001994935.1 Herbaspirillum sp. VT-16-41 | reverse complement strand
TCGGGCAGGTTGATCCGGTAGCCCTCCTCGACGGCCTCCCGGATACCCGCGCCCGGACGCACCGAGACCCGCATCGTGTAGTGGCCGTGATCGGCACCCGGATCGGGGTACTCGGGCGCGCGCACCAGGGTGAGGCGGGCCGTGGTGGTGGTGCCGCCGTCGTCCTCGCGCACGGTGCGCAGCACGTCGTGGCCGTAGGTGGAGTCGTTCGCGATGGCCACGCCGTAGTCGCCCTCGGCCACGTGCACCCAGCGGTGCGCGCAGGTCTCGAAGCGGGCGAAGTCCCAGGTGGTGTTCACGGGGACGGGGCGGTCCACGTGACCGAACTGGATCTCGCTGCTCATGTGCGCCGCCCGCACGTCCA
>NZ_MUXB01000230.1:0-364 GCF_001994935.1 Herbaspirillum sp. VT-16-41 | reverse complement strand
GGCGGCGTCGGCGCTCGCCCGGAACAGGGCGCGACGCGATCAGCCCTTTGGTATAAGGGTGCAGTGGGTTGCGCAGCACGTCGGCGGTCGGGCCTTGCTCAACGATGCGCCCGGCGTACATCACTACGACGTGTTCCGCCATCTGCGCGATAACGCCCAAATCATGAGTGATCAGCATCAGCGCCATCTGCTGCGCCCGCGCCTGATCACGCAGTAAGCGCAGGATTTGCGCCTGCACGGTGACATCCAGCGCCGTGGTTGGCTCGTCGGCAATCAGCAGTTTTGGCTGGCAGCTTAGCGCCATGGCAATCATGATGCGCTGCAACATGCCGCCGGAAAGCTGGTGCGGATAGCTGCTCATCAG
>NZ_MUXB01000130.1:0-1132 GCF_001994935.1 Herbaspirillum sp. VT-16-41 | reverse complement strand
GGTGAAGCTGTGGGTATTATCGCAGCACAATCTATCGGGGAACCAGGTACACAGTTAACAATGCGTACATTCCATACAGGTGGGGTAGCAGGTAATGATATTACACAAGGTTTACCTCGTATCCAAGAATTATTCGAGGCACGTAATCCTAAGGGACAAGCGGTTATTACTGAAATTTACGGTAGTGTCCTAGAGATAAATGAAAACAAAGATAAACAAGAGATTGTTATCCAAGGCGATGTGGAACAGCGTTCTTATGCGGTACCTTATAATGCTAGACTTAAGGAATCTATAGGTGACGCAGTAGAAGCTGGGCAAGAATTGACAGAGGGTTCCATTGATCCGAAAGCTCTATTACGCGTTAACGGTGCAGCAGGAGTTCAAGCTTATATTCTACGCGAAGTTCAACGTGTATCTCGGATAGCAGGCAGGCATTAAGTTTGTGCGTGAAGAACGTTAACAGCGCCTGGTGTGCGCCTTCGTGGGCTTCTTTGTTAATAACTAAGGGTCATAATCCCGCAAAGACCTCAGCAGCATGCTGCCCGGCCAGTTGCCCCAGAAGCGTGTAACAGGCTTGTCGCTCTTCTGCCTCACCGCACTGGAGCAGATCAATTAGCTGCGGTAACTGCAGCAAGACTAATTCCGGGCTTTGTTTGCCTAACAGCGCGATGCCCGCGGCGCGGATAGCCGCGACAGGCGAGTTGTGAATCTGAACCAGCAGGGCTTGCGAAAGCGGGCTCTGCGCCAAATCGGAACTCACCAACAACCCCCCGTGCCGCTTGCCTTGGCCGTCTGCGCCTGGGCCCGTTCGACGTTCCTGCGTTCGACCCGTTGACGCACCCGTGGCGCGCGCGGCGGCTGCTGCACGTTCTGCGCCGCCATGCGCTTTTCCACGCTGTCCAGGCGTTCGGCCACTTCCTGGCGGGTGATGACTTCGCTATTCACCACCACCAGGATCGAATCCACCGGGCGCGGATCGACGCGGCCGCCCGTTGTGGTGGCCTGGGTGGCCACCGCTGCCGCAGGTGCTGCGGCCGGCACCGCCGGCTTGGCGGCAGCCCGCCTGGCGGCGGGCCTCGGCCCCGCCCCGGCCCGGGCTGCCTCGTGGGGTCTCGCCGCGGGCCCCGGCCGG
>NZ_MUXB01000229.1:0-364 GCF_001994935.1 Herbaspirillum sp. VT-16-41 | reverse complement strand
ACCGGCCAGAAGCCGCAGGTCACCAAGGCCCGCAAGTCCATCGCGCAGTTCAAGCTGCGTGAGGGCATGCCGATCGGCGCGCACGTCACGCTGCGCGGCGACCGCATGTGGGAGTTCCTGGACCGCCTGCTGTCCACCGCCCTGCCCCGTATCCGTGACTTCCGTGGCCTGTCCCCGAAGCACTTCGACGGCAACGGCAACTACACCTTCGGTCTCACCGAGCAGGTCATGTTCCACGAGATCGACCAGGACCGCATCGACCGCGTCCGCGGCATGGACATCACGGTCGTCACCACCGCGAAGACCGACGACGAGGGACGCGCGCTGCTCAAGCTGCTCGGCTTCCCCTTCAAGGAGAACTGAT
>NZ_MUXB01000089.1:0-817 GCF_001994935.1 Herbaspirillum sp. VT-16-41 | reverse complement strand
TGCTAATATTCATTAAATAATGGGAATAATTACAGCTTATTTAGCCTCCCCTTGTCACTTCAAATTTTGATAACCCTTACATTAATCTCCATCTTTTTTTCATCTATTGATACGATAATAGATTCTCTACACCCTCTGTAATACGCTCCACATTCGGTAGCCAATCATCCTCAACCGTTTGGACAGGATAAGGAGTATCATAACCTGTTACCCTTACAATTGGTGCTGCTAGAGAATATAAGCATTCTTCTCTTACAATAGTTGCAATCTCTGCTCCACCTCCGCCAGTTTTCACTGCTTCATGAACAATCATTAATCTACCTGTTTTATCTACAGATTCTTTAATTGCTTCTGTATCTATTGGACTAATCGTTCTTAAATCAATTACTTCCAAGTTAATCCCCTTTTCTTGAAAGGCTTGTGCCGTTTTCAATACCATTGGGACGGTTCCACCCGCGGCGTCATCCAAGATATCTCCCGGTGCTTCCCCAGATGCTTCCATGCCGGGAGCGCGTAGAGCCTTGATGCCCAGATAAAAGAGATAGGCAGCGCCGGCCCATTTCAGCATGCCGAAGAGAAACAGCGATTTGGACACCAGGAGGCCAAGGCCAAGAATGGTATAGCTGATATGGAAGAGCAAAGAGGCACCGATGCCGAAGCTGGTCATGATGGCACTGCGGCGGCCATGCACGATGCTCTGCCGCACAACAATGGCAAAGTCAGCGCCCGGCGAGACGATCATGATCGAGAAGACGGCCATCAGGCCGAGGAACTCATACATGTAGTGTGACATGCTTATTCTCCGGCAGGCGCTTCA
>NZ_MUXB01000097.1:0-15910 GCF_001994935.1 Herbaspirillum sp. VT-16-41 | reverse complement strand
CGATCGTTGGTGATCACCGGTGCGCTGAACTACTGGCTGATTGTGGGCCCCACCATTACAGGGCTTTTCTCTTCTCCTTACGGGCAACTACTAATCGCCAAGCTCGGCCTGTTCGGCTTGATGCTGGCTCTGGCGGCCGCAAATCGCTACCGCTTGAGCCCGTTGTTGGAGCGGGTCCACGTTTCGGGAGAACACGCCACGGCGATTGCTGCTCTACGCAGAAGCCTTTTCGTCGAAACCTGCTGTGCTTTCCTGATTCTGGCGCTGGTCGCCTGGCTCGGTACCTTGGGGCCAATGACCGAATAAATTCAATCCCAAGGAGGACAGAGAGTTGCATGCTGGAGGATCGTTGCCCCTTATCGTAAAAGGAAAAAAAGATGAAAAAGTTCTTCCTGGCGAGCCTACTCGCGCTGACTTCTGTTGCTGCGCACGCGGCCGGGGAAGCCATCACCGTGTACAAAGACCCAGACTGCGGCTGCTGCACGGCTTGGGCAGAACACATGAACCAGGCCGGCTATAGGCTCCATGTGGTGGACAGCAAAGAGATGCCTGCGATCAAAAAGCGTCTTGGCGTACCTGAAGCTCTTCAGTCCTGCCATACCGCCGTTGTAGAAGCGACGGGCCAGGTGATCGAAGGCCATGTTCCGGCCCCAGCTGTGGCCAAACTCATCGCATCCCGATCGACAAAAGGTGTCGCGGTACCAGGTATGCCCGTCAACTCACCCGGGATGGGAAAGATGGACGGGAAGTTGGTCACGGTAGACTTTGCCGGCAAGGAATTCTCACGGAATTAGTCGCTACCGTGCTCCAGGGTACATTTCGTCCGGGGCAGGCTTCCGAGCGTTTTCACATAGCTTTGATTTGCATCACTTGCAGTCTTTCTATGCTCACTAGACTTCATATAGAGGCTGCTGATCTGCATGCCTCCTAATGAATCGAGGAGAAATCATGAAACGCTTCACCCACCTGATCGGCACGCTCGCGATGGCAACATTTTCGGTTGCCGCATTGGCTCAAAACGCAGCAGAGCATGAAGGACATCATCCCGAGGCGGCTGCAACTGCTTCTCCCGCGAGATCTGCGGCGGGAGGTGCACCCATGGTGCAGATGGATAGCCAGATAAAAGACATGCGCGAGAAGCATCAAAAGATGATGAGCGCCGCTTCTCCTGAGGAACGCCGCCAATTGATGAAGGATCACATGAAGACGATGAAAGACAGTATGGCCATGATGCAAGGCATGATGGCGACCAGGGCGGAGCATAAATCGGCGCCAACCCCTGCGATGATGCAGAAGCAAATGGACATGATGCAGATGACCATGCAGATGATGATGGACTGTATGGAAATGCCAACGTCGAAGTAAGCCGCTGGCGACGTGAGGACGCGCTTCATTTGCCCCTCACGTTACCTGCTGGATATACCTGACACGGGAGAGCAGTAATTATGGATGAACACCACCACCATCATCACGTCGCATCAGTTCCAGCCGTTGAAGCGGGATCTCCCCCGGAAAACAGCCAGACTGATCCGGTTTGCCACATGAAGGTGGCTCCCGATCCCTACCGGAGGATTGAACACGGCGGGAGAGACTTTTACTTCTGCAGTGACAAGTGCATGGGGAAGTTTCGTGCAAATCCACCCGCATATGTCGGAGATTCATCAAAGCCCGAGGCAAGCACGGTATCGTCTGACGGAACTGTCTATACATGCCCCATGCACCCGCAAGTCAGGCAGCCATCGCCGGGAAATTGCCCCATCTGTGGGATGAGCCTGGAGCCGCTGCTACCGTCGGAGCAAGAAGAGGAGAACCCTGAGCTGCGGGACTTCCAAAGGCGATTCTGGCTCACGTTACCCTTGACAGTGCTCGTGACGGTGCTGGCCATGGCCGGCGGCCGCATATTTCCACATGGCCTGATCGGTCAAAGCTGGATCGAGCTCGCGCTCGGTACGCCCGTGGTCCTGTATGCCGGATGGCCGTTCTTGACCCGCGGTGTCGACTCGATCGTCCACCGCAGTCCCAATATGTGGACCCTGATCAGCACGGGCGTGGTAGCGGCCTATGGCTATAGTGTGGTCGCAACCGTCTTCCCCGAGCTATTCCCCAAGGCCTTCATGGAACACGGGCGGATCGGTGTCTACTTCGAAGCCGCGGCCGTCATCATCTCACTGACCCTGCTGGGACAGATCCTGGAACTACGGGCGCGCTCGCAGACCTCTGCCGCCATCAAATCGCTGCTCGGCTTGGCACCTAAAACAGCCAGACGGATCGCTGCAGATGGTACGGAAGAAGATATCCCCTTGAGTAACGTTCACATTGGAGAGCTGCTACGGGTCCGACCAGGCGAAAAAGTCGCTACTGACGGGGTTGTCGTTGAGGGAGAGAGTGCCATTGACGAGTCGATGTTGACTGGCGAACCGGTCCCCGTTACCAAGCGGCCAGGTGACAAGGTTATCGGAGCAACGATCAATGCCAGCGGAAGCCTGATCATCCGCTCCGAGAAGGTCGGGTCGCAGACCATGCTCTCGCAGATCGTCCAGATGGTCGCCCAAGCCCAACGCTCGCGCGCCCCCATGCAGCGGTTGGCGGACGTCGTAGCCGGTTACTTTGTCGTGATCGTGGTCGGCATTGCCGTACTGACGCTGCTAGGCTGGGGATTCCTTGGACCACAACCGAGCTGGGTCTATGGCTTTGTCAATGCCGTAGCGGTTCTGATTATCGCTTGCCCGTGTGCGCTGGGACTGGCTACGCCCATGTCCATCATGGCCGCCACTGGCCGTGCCGCAACCCAAGGCATCCTGTTCCGAGACGCAGCGGCCATCGAAAGCATGAAAAAGCTCGATACGCTCATCGTCGACAAGACTGGCACCCTGACGGAAGGAAAGCCAGCATTCGATCGGATAGTCGCCGCACCGGGCAGTCAAGAGACGGAAGTGTTGCAGCTGGCGGCAAGCCTCGACCAGGGAAGTGAGCATCCACTAGCGCACGCTATCGTGGCCGAGGCACGCCGGCGCCAGCTTTCCTTGATGACACCCAGCAGCTTTGAATCTTCCAGTGGAATAGGTGTTCGAGGCGTGGTCAACGGCGAGCGGATGGCGCTGGGCAATACCGTGCTGATGGAATCTGAAGGCGTCTCTTCGACACCGCTGCTGGCTGAAGCAGAAGCTTTGCGTGCCGAAGGTGCCAGCGTGATGTATCTAGCGAGAAATGGCGTGCTTTTGGGGCTGCTAGCAGTCTCTGATCCCGTGAAGGAAACTACACGGGAAGCGTTGGCCAGTCTAAAAGAAGCCGGGCTCACGGTGGTCATGGCCACCGGTGATGGAACAACCACGGCGAAAGCTGTTGCCGGAAAGCTCGGCATCTCTGAGGTCTACGGGGAGGTCAAGCCTCAAGACAAGCTCGCGCTTGTAGAACGTTTCCAGGCCGAAGGCAAGATCGTCGGGATGGCGGGTGATGGGATCAACGATGCTCCGGCGCTGGCCAAGGCAAATGTCGGGATTGCCATGGGGACCGGCACCGACGTGGCGATCAATAGCGCTCATGTCACCCTGGTGAAGGGCGACCTGCGCGCCATCGCACGTGCGAGAGGATTGTCGGTAGAAACCGTGCGCAACATGCGTCAGAATCTGGGCTTTGCTTTTCTCTACAACGCCTTGGGCATTCCCTTGGCTGCAGGCGCGCTTTATCCCTTTACCGGGCAACTTCTGTCACCGATGTTGGCGGCCTTGGCGATGAGCTTGAGCTCCGTATCTGTGATCGCGAACGCGTTGCGCCTGCGCGGAGCACGAGGCTAAGCGTCAGCCTGAAAAGGTCGTTAAGACTCTGATTGCCTATTTTTTCGAGGCCCCGGGCCGGTGTCTCTCAAATGAGCGCGCAATTCGGCACTAAGGCTTTCATGTGCCTCCAGCTTTGCCTGTAGTGCCGCACGTTCGATCTCTGCTTTTTGCAGCAGCTGGACTGCCGTCACATTTTCTTGCTCCGCATGGGACAAGCTCGCCTGCAGCTGCTCGTTGACAGCGTTCCGATCAGCCAGCTGGGATTCCAGCATCTGATTTCGATTTGCCACCTCTTGTAGCGTGTCTAGCTTTTGCTGAAGTCGCGCCGCGACACTGCGTTGCTCATAGAGCGCTTGCTGTGCATGCGACAGCTCCGCTACGAGTCGCACGCCTTCTTGGTTAACGCGGGTCACTTCCTCTTGTTTGACGATGGCCTCCTGTCTGAGCTGGCGCAACTCGGCCTGTAAGGTCTGAATTTGCTGCTCATGGCGCCGCAGATCCTGTTCTCTCTGTTCTTTGGTTGCCGTTCGGTAGTGCTCAAGTGCCTCCCGGGCATGCTGGTGTTTTTCTTCCAAAGAGTGGCGGTGCTGTTCGTTTTCCACAAGGCGCTCTTGAAGGGCGCGCACTTGCACCTCAAGCGCGCGGCTTGCGGCCGTCTGCTCCTGGAACTGAGTACGAGTGTGCTCGTGAGCTTGGATCTCATGTAGTCGCGCAGCGTCGGCCTTTGCCAATCGCGTTGACAAGTCGGCCGCCGTCATACGCAAGGTCTCCAATTCAGCCTGCAAGCGGCCTGTGGTGGAATCGGCTTCAAATTTGGCAGAGCGTACCTGCGCATCTGCTTCGGCCTGGAGCTGCGCGGCAAGCCGTTCCACGAGATCCTGCAAGGCCTCGCTGATCGTACGCGATGGCACCCCCGTTGCGCCGTCTTCTTCCTCCAATTCCTTGAGATACTTGTGAATCGTGGTCTTCGACCCGGTATTACCCAACTCGATGCGAACGGCATCCACAGAGGGGCGTCGTCCCATGGCCAGCAGCGTGTCGCGTGCCTTCTTGACCTCAGATTTGTATAAGCCGGTGCGTGCCATCGCGATCCTTGTTTTTGATAATGGATTACATAATACGTATTTACATACTAAATTAGAAGGGCTTTTCGAGGTGTTCTGGTGCAATTTACAGATTAAATATTGACTCGTTATGTCTCCTGATGGGCTAAAATTGACATCATTCGACCCCATCCACCTGTAATGCCGCCTTTTTGAGATTCAAGCGCCATGATCCAGATTGACGACTACTTGCGGGCTGCCACCCGGGACAACACCCGCAAAAGCTACCGCGCCGCAGTGAACCATTTCGAGATTGAATGGGGAGGCTTCTTGCCGGCCACCGCCGATAGCATTGTGCGGTACCTGGCCGCCTATGCTGGCGTACTGGCGCATAACACCCTGAAGCAGCGCATCTCTGCCCTTGGCCAATGGCACGTCGACCAAGGCTTCCCCGACCCGACCAAGGTGCCCGTGGTGCGCAAGATGCTGCGAGGCATCCAGGAACTGCATCCCGCGCAAGAAAAGCGGGCCAAGCCGCTGCAGCTTGAGGCGCTGGAGCAAACCTGTGCCTGGCTCGAACAGCAGCGCGAGCGGGCACGGCACCAGGGGCGCTTCGGCGATCTGCTCCGCCACACCCGCGACAAGGCGCTACTGCTCATCGGATTCTGGCGCGGCTTTCGCAGTGACGAGCTGGCCAGGCTGGAAATCGATCGCATCGAGGCCGTGCCCGGCGAGGGCATGAGCATCCACCTACCACGCACGAAGACCGATCGAAGCCTCAAGGGCACCACCTACAAAACGCCGGCGTTATCAAAGCTATGCCCGGTTGCAGCCTACCTTGATTGGTTGGCTGTCAGCAGGCTCAAATCGGGCGCCGTCATTCGAGGGATTGACCGCTGGGGTACGATCAGCAACGGGGCCGTCAATGCAGCGAGCATCATTCCCTTGCTCCGTCGGATCTTAAAGGCTGCCGGAGTCACGGATGTACACCTCTATAGCTCGCACTCGTTACGCCGAGGCTTTGCTAGCTGGGCCAGTGCCAATGGTTGGGAGATGCGGGCGCTGATGGAATACGTGGGATGGAAGAACGTCAGTTCGGCTTCTCGCTATGTTGATTCGCCGGATCCCTACCACCGCGAAATGCTGGAGAGGCTCGTTCCTAAAACTCTGCCACTGCCGGACCAATCTTGATCCTTTTGTAGCCGGCGATGATTTTTGTCAGCACATGGGAGGCTGATTTAGCGCAGGAATCGAAATAAGTTGCGATGCGGAAATCTGGTTCTTTGGGTTCGAATTCGGGCACCAAAACGCGTAACACTCCTGCAAGTTTGGGGTGGCTTTTCGGGTAATATCGGTGGAAGGGGGCCGTGGGGGCTTACCGTCAGCCAGGGGACGTTACTGATCATTGCGTGATCAGCCGACATTGAGCGCGCGTCCCATTGACACCTCCTGTAATCCCCGCGAACGACAACTAAAAATTTTTGCTCAGGATGAATAGAGATTCTTTGCTCAAGCTAATCGCCACCACCGGGTACAACGTGGGCTTTGGTGCCAAGAAGCACTTTGCTACTCTAGATATGGTAGAAAAGCTGCCGGGGTGGATTGGATTGGCCTCGCTTGCCGCGGGCATCTTGTCGCTGTTCGTTCCTCAGTTCGAAGACAAGTTCGTCACCGCAGCATTCACGATCATTGGCGTGGCTTCTATCACGTTCAACACCTACAACGATTCCAAAGACCAATACGTCAAAAATGGAAAAGCACTGACCGCCAGTTTTCACGAGCTTAGAGTGCTCTACGAGACGGTCAAATCCCAGGCCGAGGGGGCCGATCTAGCTCCTTTCATTTTGCAGCACGAGCAAATCCAGCAGGCTGCGCTGGAATACGGCATGAGCAAGCATATCTTCTTGAGTGACTGGTACGCGCACATCAAGTTTTTCGGCCAGTCACAGATCGATTGGATGGACGAGCAGCTCCATTTCAAGTTCATCAAAGACAAGGTGCCATTTGGCGCGAAGATAACAGTCATCACGGTTGTCGTTGTTCTGGGGGCGGTGGCGTTGAAGACGCGCCTCTGCTAAGTCATAAAATAACGATAAAAATTATGAGCACGTCTCTTTTCCAGCAATTTCGTGGCAACTTGGTCGTCCAGAATGCGGGCGAAATCTCGACCTCCTACGCAAGTATCACCAAGCGCTTAAATAAAGATTTTTGGGAGGTCGACTCGGACGTCTCTCATCGCCGGCAAGTAGGTTCCTATGGTCGAGGCACCGCCATCAATGGCGTAAGCGATCTAGATATGGTGTTCGAGCTGCCTTGGGCAATGTATGACCGCTACAAGGCTTATTCCTCGAACGGGCCATCTCAACTGCTGCAGGCCGTGAAAAATTCGCTGAAAAATCGATATCCGAGCACCGACATCAAAGGGGATGGTCAGGTAGTCGTGGTCGAATTTTCAAAATTCGTGGTGGAGGTGCTGCCGGCGTTCTGGGACGCCAATAGCCAGTGCTATCACTTCGGCGATACCCATGGTGAGGGTACTTGGAAAACCTGCAAGCCCATCCAGGAAATTGCCGCTGTCGATGACCGGAATATCAAGACGAACCGAAATCTCAAACATGCATGCAAAATGATCCGTGCGTGGAAGAACACTCACGGCATCAATATGAGTGGGATTTTGATCGATACTCTCGTCTACAACTTCTTCGGCCAGACCGACGAATTTAATCTGGTTTCGTATGGTTCATACGACCGGATGTTCGTGTCGCTTTTCTCTTATCTGGGTAATCTGGATCATCAGGATTACTGGGCCGCGCCCGGCAGCGGCCAACGGGTGTACAGCAAAGGGAAATTCCAGAGCAAGGCAAAAAAGGCGGCAGTAAAGTGTCAGGAGGCGCTTGAGAGCGACAAAGAAAAAAAGAAAATTAAACTGTGGCGTGAAGTATTCGGTCGGACATTCCCGGCGGTCGATGCGACCAGGATTGCAGTGGAGGCACATGCCCAAGACAGCGCTGCCTACACCACTGAGCAGTTCATCGAAGATCTCTATCCGGTGGACGTTCGCTACGACCTTAGCATTGACAGCGACGTCATTGATAACGGCGTCAAGGGTGAACGCCTGCGCAGACTTTCCGCTGTCTTCCAGTGGCTTCCTATCGGCCGATCGCTTCGGTTTTTTGTGGAGGAAAATACTGTTCCAAAGCCTTACCAGCTTTTATGGAAAGTGCGCAACGTTGGCACAGAAGCTGAGCGTAGAGGTATTCGTGGCCAGATTTTTCCCGACGAAGGGCGCATGGAACGGCGGGAGAGAACAGACTTTCACGGTGACCATTTTGTCGAGGCATACATCATCAAGGATGAAGTTTGCGTGGCTCGTGACGTGATCGACGTGCGCATCAACCAGTAAGGTATATTTCGGCCGCCTATGACATTTAGCGCTTCCTCACCGCCCCAAGTAGCCAATGTGCGATTGTTTGCGCCCGAACGTTGGGGAATGGTCGCCCGTTACGGTAACTTTTACGAATCAACTCACGAGCTAAGCCGCCAGGCGCGTCAAGCACTGAGAGGGATTTCCGCGCACTTCGATAAGGCAGAGATCTTCCGATCATTAGCCGAAGATCTGCGCGGTGGCGTAACCCTTGATGCCGAGCATTTGCACACACATGGGTATACCGAATTCGAACATTCGAGAAAATTGGCAGCGGTAATCGAATCTGAAATTCAGGAGCTCTATTCCGCGGTTGATTGCACCCGCCAGGTAGTGCATTGCCTCTTCGCGAAGACTTGCAGACGATTTCCGGATTCGACGCGCAAAACGTTTCAGGCAGTTCGGGACGCTAAATTAACTGGACTTGCTCCTGAGCTAGAGGATGCGTTTGCAAATGCTCATTGGTACTGGCAGCTATTGCACATGCGAGATGCGCTCACGCACAGCGATACCGGCATGTGTCGAGCGGCGGAGGGCAACACTATTTCGTACTCTCACGCTGGACTTTCACAAAATGGCAAATCACTAGAGATTTCCGACATATTCCAACGATTGGATTCACTCGCCACCAGCGTGAACCAATTTATAGGCGAAGTTTTTCATTACCTGTATGGCCAGCTCCGACAAGAACCGATGAGGCAGACGTGCGGCATTTTTGAAGGGCGCTTCTATTTTCGACACGTTGCTCCATTACCCGATCTTTCCTTCCATAGCGGCGTCTGCGGGACGCGACACTATGAGGCTTCGCCCGGCGGTCGGCGATGTCCATTGGCGGAGCAATGCGGGGCGTTTGCAAGAGCGGATCCTAAGGATGACGCTACAAATTTGGCGAGATAAGAGGAGAGTGCGATGCAAATCGGGAAACTATACGACGTCGTTTCTCAACTGGACTCTATGAGATCGAGTATGAGAGCGGGGTCAAGTGCATCAAGAAAACTCCGAAGTCATATCGAGTTGAAAGGTCCAACGGGACAACCAGGCTGGTAGGACAAGATTCCATCTTGGAGCTGAAAGAGGTTTCTGCGCTTCGAGCCGGCGATTACGGCCGAACCCGCGACGTCTTTATACCGCCAGGAGAATAAAGACGGCATCATTAATCGCTTGTAGGATTATGTGTCAATTCCTGCTTTATTCCGGCATGGCCCACAGATCACCACATGCGCTGGTCGGCAGCGAGACCAGGCACAAGGGCTGATCCTGCAAGCTAAGCGCCAACAAGGGAAAAGCCTGATACAAATCAGAAAACTATAATTCCATGAATCCACTACGTGAGCGCATCCGAGAAGAACGAGAAATTTTCCGCATGACGGGACCACGCGCATTCCGGCGGAAACGCTTCGTTGCGAAGAAAGATTTACGTCCTCTTCGGGTCGTAATTCGACGATCAATGCCTTTGAAACCCAATCCCAAGTGGGACTCCGTACCCAGCATCCCTAGAGCCGATTAGTTACTTTTACGCTTGAGATCCGAAATTTTTCGTTATGTCGGCTGGCTAGCAAGAAGACAGACAATTGATCGAGAAATAATCAATTTCTTATCATAGCTTCTGCGAAAATTTCCAAAATCCCAGCCAACCCGCAGGTTTTCCCGGCGCTTCCGGAGGCCCTTTATAACAAGTGGGAATAAAACAGCCTTCACAAATTACTTTTTCGCTTATATGCGAAAATTTGCCTTATCTCGGCTGCCCCCCGTAATCGTCGGCGCAAAAATCATGTGCGGCAACAGTCCGTTTCTCTCGCGTTATGAGAATAACCCCGTCCCGCCCTAATCACGCTCAAAAGATCCTGCCTCTTTCATACGTCTGTATAACGTACGCTCGCTCATACCCAAGCTTGCTGCCAGCTCCTTGCGGCTGCCGTTGAATTCGCGTGCTATCTCTACAAGATCGCGCACTTCACTTGCAAGCTTGTCCAATCCGGGCGCTCGCGGCGGGTAGAAACGATCCAGTGCGAGATGCTCTTTCTTGATCACTCCATCGTCCGCAAACAGGCGCGCTCGCTCGATCACGTTGCGAAGTTCGCGGATATTTCCAGGCCAGTCGTGTTGCATCAGCTGCGTCATCGCGTCAGCAGAGATTTGTAGCGACTTGCCTGCTCCCCCTGCCCCTCGCTGAAGCAATGACTCGACCAGCAAAGGTATGTCATCACGCCTCTCGCGTAACGGCGGCAGATGGAGCGGGAAAGCACTGATGCGGTAGTAAAGGTCCTGACGGAAATCGCCTTTGGCCACCATTTCCTGCAGCGGCTTATGGGTTGCTGCCACGAGGCGAAATTCGGCCTGCTGTGTGTCGACCGCACCAACGCGCCGGAAAGTGCCGGATTCAATCAACCTCAACAGCTTGACCTGCATCGCCAGTGGCACGTCGCCGATTTCGTCCAGGAACAAGGTGCCCCCCTTGGCTGTTTCAACCAGGCCCGCCTTGCGGACGTGGGCGCCGGTGAAGGCGCCCTTTTCGTATCCGAACAACTCGCTCTCGAACAGGCTCTCGGTCAATCCCGAGCAGTCCACCACCACGAACGGCCCATGCACCCGGGGACTGGCTTCATGCACTGCGCGCGCAAACAGTTCCTTGCCACTGCCTGACTCTCCAAGCAACAAGACCGGTAGATCCGACATCGCCACCCGCTGCAATTCGCCCAGGGCACGATTGAAGGCTGCTGACTTGCCAACCAGTCCCTGGCGACTGGCCTGTACCGAGGCATGACGCACCGTCTGCAGACGCTCGACGAACCCCACCACGCGATGCTGGTGGTCGATGATGGGCCGCAGCTCAACATCCACATGTTCTGGTCCGCGCGGTGTGTGATGAATGTGCAGCACTCGATCCGGGCCCTTGGTGGCCAGCGCACGTTGCAAAGGGCAATGCTCTCCGGCCTGGTCGCAGGGAACCTGGTAATGGTGTGACATTGCATAACACTTGTGGCCAATGGGCGCCCTGCCAGCTGTGGCGAACTGGCGCTTGTAGGCGGTATTGGCAGCCAGAATCTCGTACTCCGTATTCATCACGATCATCGGCGTGGGCTCATGGTCCAGATAGGAAATCAGGGCCTGTACCTGGAACGACTGCAAAACATCGGGTAGCGACTCCACGAAATCTCTCGCTTTCTTCAAGACAAATTCAGGCAAATGCTGCCTTCTGGATGGTTCTGGCAAAGGGACGTCGGCGACCAGTCCGTGCTGGACCCATCACCTCATTTGGGTCGGCGCACCAACGCTGCCAGGTGGCAGTATGACACTGCCACTTGGCAGTGTCACTGGCAGTCATTCGATCTACAGGCGAAGCGATTTAAGAAAATATTCCTTATAAATCAATTGTTTGAGAAAGTTTCGTGATCTGGCACAAGTTTTGATATGAAGAAAATATCTGACAACAGAGGACGACAACATGGACAACCTGCATATTGAAGGTCATTTCGACCCTGCCACCAGTACTGTGAGCTATCTGGTACTGGACCGCACAACCCGGCAATGCGCACTGCTGGACAGCGTGCTGGACTACGATCCCAAATCCGGCCGTACCTCTACCAGTAGCGCCGATCACCTGATCCGGCGTGTGCAGGAGCTCGGTGCCTCGCTGCAATGGATCCTGGAAACCCATGCCCATGCCGACCATCTGTCTGCGGCCCCCTATCTCAAACGCAAGCTGGGCGGACGCATCGCCATCGGTGAGCACATCCGCCAGGTGCAAAACGTATTTGGGGCGCTTTTCAATGCCGGCAGTGAATTTGCCCACGATGGCAGCCAGTTCGATCACCTCTTCGCCGATGGCGAACGCTTCCAGATCGGCGCTCTGCAAGCGCGTGTCATGCACACCCCCGGCCATACGCCTGCCTGTATCACCTATGTCGTGGAGGAAGGTGACCAGATCGCAGCCTTCGTCGGCGACACCCTGTTCATGCCCGACTACGGGACCGCACGCTGCGATTTCCCCGGCGGGAACGCCCGCACCCTCTTCCATTCGATCAACAAGGTCCTGAGCCTGCCGCCGCATACCCGTATCTACCTGTGTCACGACTACCAGCCCAACGGCCGGCAGCTTCAGTTCGTCACCACCGTGGCCGAGGAGCGTAGCAATAACATCCACGTCCGTGACGGCATCAGCGAGGAGGAATTCGTGGCCATGCGCACTGCCCGTGACGCCACCCTGGCCATGCCGGTACTGCTGCTGCCGTCGGTGCAAGTCAACATGCGCGCGGGTCAGTTGCCACCGGCCGAGGCCAACGGCATGCGCTATCTGAAGATCCCGCTGGACGCAGTCTGATCACCCACCCTGAGGAGTCATCATGAAATGCAATGTAGGCGGTATCGACCGCATCTTGAGAATCGTCGTTGGCGTCGTCCTGGTCATCCTTGCGGCGACCGGTACCGTGGGATGGTGGGGCTGGCTGGGCCTGATCCCGATAGGAACCGGCTTGTTCCGCTTCTGTCCGCTGTATCCGCTGCTGGGCATCAGCAGTTGCGCTACCCGGGATCGCTGATCCCCCTCCCCTTGCTGGCGGACGCCGGGGCGTCGCCGCCAGGGGCACATCAATCAAGGAGACATTCCATGAACATCAAGCAACTGACGGCCAACTTGTCCGTCTCGGCCCAGATCATGCCTGCC
This sequence comes from Herbaspirillum sp. VT-16-41, assembly GCF_001994935.1. NCBI lineage: Bacteria > Pseudomonadati > Pseudomonadota > Betaproteobacteria > Burkholderiales > Oxalobacteraceae > Herbaspirillum > Herbaspirillum sp. VT-16-41. The sequence continues at coordinate 3,004 of NZ_MUXB01000097.1, read as the reverse complement.
GATATGACAGAGATCGCTGCGGCCGGCTTCAAATCCATCATCTGCAATCGTCCGGACGGGGAAGCCGGCGACCAACCCAGTTTCAGAGAGGTGGAACAACAAGCTCAGACTGCGGGCATCGAGGCGCGCTATCTGCCGGTGATTCCTGGTCAGGTGGCCAATGCCCAGGCTGACGAATTCGATCGTCTGCTCGAAGATCTGCCCAAGCCCGTGCTGGCCTATTGCCGCAGTGGCATGCGCAGTACCACGCTGTGGGGGCTTTCGCGCGCCGGTCGCATGTCCACGGGGGAGATTTTGACCCGCGCCGAACAGGCGGGTTACGACCTGAGCGCGCTGGTGCGCAGAATCAACCAGAGCAATGCCAACCCATTCGATGTAGCCGACTCGACGCACAAGGTAGTCATCGTCGGTGGTGGCGCGGCAGGTATCTCGGTAGCGTCCAGCCTGCTGGCGCGCCAGCCTGGACTGGATATCGCCATCATCGACCCGGCCGATGTCCATTATTACCAGCCTGGCTGGACCCTGGTGGGCGGCGGTGTATTCAAGCCCGCGCAGACGGCCCGGGTGATGGGATCGCTCATCCCGCGCGGCGTACGCTGGATCAAATCGGCCGTGGCAGGTTTCGAGCCTGAGCGCAATGCGGTGCTGCTGGAAGGCTGCCGTGTGGTCAAGTACGAGCAGCTGGTGGTCTGTCCCGGCCTCAAACTGAACTGGGACGGCATCGAAGGCCTCACCGATACCCTGGGTCGCAACGGCGTGACGTCCAATTATCGTTATGATCTGGCGCCCTACACCTGGGAGCTGGTGGAGCGCTTCAACGGGGGCGATGCCATCTTTACCCAGCCGCCTATGCCCATCAAATGCGCCGGTGCCCCGCAAAAGGCCATGTATCTCTCTTGCGATGCATGGCGGCACGCCGGTGTGCTCAAGAAATCGAATGTGCAGTTCCGCTCCGCTGGTGCGGTGCTCTTTGGCGTGGCCGAATACGTGCCAGCCTTGATGGAATACGTGCAGGCCTATGGCATCGACCTCAACTTCGGACAGACCCTGACCGCCATCGATGGTGGACGCAAGATCGCCACCTTTGCGGTCAACTCCCCCGACGGCAGCTCACAGAAAGTGGAAGTCCCCTTTGACATGATCCACGTGGTGCCGCCGCAGACGGCGCCGGACTTCATCCGCAGTAGCCCTCTGGCCGATCCGGCCGGGTGGATCGATGTTGATCAATCGACCTTGCAGCACAAGCGCTTTGCCAACATCTTCGGGCTGGGCGATGCGGCCAACTCGCCCAACGCCAAGACTGCCGCCGCGGCCCGCAAACAGGCGCCGGTGGTCGCCCACAATGTGCTCCACAACCTGGGCCGGCAATCCGTTCAGGCCCGCTACAACGGCTATGGCTCCTGCCCCTTGACCGTAGAACGCGGCAAGATCGTTCTGGCCGAATTCAACTATGGCGGCAAGCTGGCACCCAGTTTCCCGGCATGGATGCTGGATGGCACGCGTCCATCGCGCCTGGCCTGGCTGCTCAAGGAGCGCATCCTGCCGCCGCTGTACTGGGAGGGCATGCTCAAGGGGCACGAGTGGCTGGCGCAACCCGAGATGGTCGGTTGAGGAGGCACAGATGAGCATGAGCCTGTTACTGGGTGCCTTGGTGGGCTGCATCATGGGTCTCACCGGTGCCGGTGGCGGTATCCTGGCCATTCCGCTGCTGGTGTTCGGCCTGCATCTGAGCGTGCCGCAGGCTGGGCCCATCGGTTTGCTGGCCGTCGGCATTGCTTCGGCGATGGGGGCGGTGATCGGTTTGCGGGCCGGCATCGTACGCTATCGCGCCGCCGCGCTGATCGCTGCCGTCGGCATCGTCCTCACGCCGCTGGGAACGTGGCTGGCCCATCAGCTCGATACCCGCTATCTGACGCTGCTGTTTGCCATGGTCATGGTGTGGGTGGCCATCAAGGGCATGCGTGATGCCCGGCGCAGCAGGACGGCCGCGGCTACCGTACCAGATGACTGCCCCTGCCTGCGCGACCAGAGCGGGCGCTTCGTCTGGACACCCCGCTGTGCCAGTCGCCTGGCCGTCACGGGTGGTGTGGCGGGTGTGCTCTCGGGGCTGCTCGGCGTGGGCGGCGGGTTCGTCATCGTCCCGTCCTTGCAGCGGGTGACCGACCTGGCCATGCAGTCTGTCGTCTCGACGTCGCTGGCGGTGATCGCGTTGATTTCACTGGTCAGCGTCGGCACCAGCATGGTCAGTGGTCACTTCGATCTGAGTATTGGATTACCTTTTTCTGCGGGAGCGATGGCTGGTATGTTGCTTGGCGGGAAGCTCGCAGTACGCTGGCACCCCGCCCATCTGAAACTGGCGTTTTCGATAGTTTGCATGGTGGTTTCTGCTGGCCTGATCATGAAGTCTATTTTCTGATCATTGCGCACCCATACTGTCATTTCAGATCGGTTTTCCTACACACCCACATAAAAAATAGAGGTGATGATGAAGCAAACTTTGGGGCGGAAGTGTAGTTCAGGGGGCACTTCCAGACGGCTGACAAACATGCCGTTAGCCGCGGAAATCACCATTCTTCTGATCGTCAAAGTGGCCCTCATTACTGTTCTGGCCAAGACCTTCTTCGCCCATCCAGAGGCCAAGCATATGCAGATGCCGGTTCAGAGCGTGGAGCAACGCATGCTCGCGCCAACTTCCGTATCGGCATCGTCGGCTGACATGCAACACGCATCTGAAACAATTACCAAACCGGAGTAAGACATGGTTCCCATCGATGAAGTCGTCTCGCTGTCACGGCTGCAGTTTGCCGTCACGGCGCTCTATCACTTCCTGTTCGTCCCCCTCACGCTAGGCCTGTCCTGGATCCTGGTCATCATGGAGTCGGTCTATGTCATGACCGGCAACCAGATCTACAAGGACATGACCCGCTTCTGGGGCAAGCTCTTCGGCATCAACTTCGCCATGGGCGTGGCCACCGGCATCACCCTGGAATTCCAGTTCCTACTA
>NZ_MUXB01000228.1:0-365 GCF_001994935.1 Herbaspirillum sp. VT-16-41 | reverse complement strand
CACCCACCACGAACTGCCCCTCACGGGTGCAGGCGCGGATCAGCTTGTCCAGGTCGTTCTCCACACCGGTGCCGGTGAAGTCGGCGACGCCGTCGATGAACAGTGCCAGCTTCCCCTCGCCCACCGAGCCGGACTCGATGGTCTGGCGCAGCTGCGCAGCCAGGTCCTTGACGGTGTCGGGATCGGATCCTTCCACGTCCCAGACGGGCAGCCCCGTCAGCGGTGTGCGACGCGAGGAGAAGCGCACCAGTCGCATCGGCGAGGGCAGCGCCTTCAGGCCGCTGGCGATCGTGAGCATCGCGGTGGTGCGCCCCGACCCCATGGGGCCGGTGACCATGAACGCGCCGCGCGGCTCATAGGTGATC
>NZ_MUXB01000227.1:0-365 GCF_001994935.1 Herbaspirillum sp. VT-16-41 | reverse complement strand
CGGGCCTGAAATGCGGCGTGGTCTTGCCGAACTAAACGGCCAGGGGGAAGTCGCTGGTGGCGTGGTGATCCTGCGGTCGGGTAAAAACGCGCGCGACGTAATCACGGCAGTGAGGGATAAACTGGAGACACTGAAGGCCAGCCTGCCGGAAGGCGTTGAAATCGTGACCACCTACGATCGCAGCCAGTTAATCGACCGGGCGATTGATAACCTCAGTTCCAAACTTCTGGAAGAGTTTATCGTGGTGGCCATCGTCTGTGCCCTGTTCCTGTGGCACGTACGTTCTGCCCTGGTGGCGATTATCTCTCTGCCGCTTGGTCTGTGTATCGCCTTTATCGTCATGCACTTCCAGGGACTGAACGCCA
>NZ_MUXB01000225.1:0-366 GCF_001994935.1 Herbaspirillum sp. VT-16-41 | reverse complement strand
CCCGCTTGAATGCGTTGCTGCTCACAGTGTTTTCCAAACCATTTGATTATATGAATACAGGCCGCAGAAACGGGGCTGTTCAATACAGTGCGGCTATGATTCTTTGCTGATTCCCAGGCAGGGTTCAAGGGCCATATTGTTGGCCCGAACCTCATCCCCCGTTAAGCGCAGTAAGTGTGGGTCGCCAGCCTGTCAATTGATCCGCTTTCCTCTGTCGATATCGAACAGATGGATGTGAGAACCATCACCCTTGATGGAGATGCGCTCGCCGACGCGAATGTCCGCGGTTCTCGGAAATTCGACGGTGATCAACTTCTCCGTTCCAGCATCGAGGTAACCGAAGGTCTGACTCCCAAGCCGTTCGAC
>NZ_MUXB01000224.1:0-367 GCF_001994935.1 Herbaspirillum sp. VT-16-41 | reverse complement strand
CAATCTCATCTAAAGAAATTTACTCTGCTCTTAAAGAATCTCTAGAACAAATCCTTGATACAATCCGTGCAACATTAGAAGATTGCCCACCTGAACTAAGTGGAGACATCGTAGACCACGGTATTGTTCTAACTGGTGGCGGAGCATTATTAAACGGAATACAAAAATGGTTGTCTACAGTAATCAATGTTTTCGTTCAAATTGCACCTATACCACTAGAATCATTTTCAATTGGAACAAATCGTTCTTTACAAATGATTTTAAAATTACAAAAGGCTGCAAAATTATCCTCATAAATACATGTAATTTTTTAATACATGACCTGTTTGTTTAATCACAATAAAAAATATTTAGAAATTAACGATAG
>NZ_MUXB01000221.1:0-367 GCF_001994935.1 Herbaspirillum sp. VT-16-41 | reverse complement strand
TGAAATTCATTGTTTCACTGAAAGAGGGGAAATTATCGTGAAGCCCCGGTACGCGCACCCGACGCCGGGGACAATTCCTACATGGCGGCGCAACCGCCCGATCCGGGCAACGACCGGATATCTCCATCTGCCCTGGGGCAGAGGAATTTCCACATAACTGCGAGCCCGCACGGTCACCTCTCCTCTTTGGGGAGAGGGCTAGGGTGAGGGGGAAAATGCGGCTCTGATGGTCATTCCGTTCACCTTATGTTCCTTACTTTTCTGTCGCGACAGAACCCGTGAACGTGCCAGGGTGGCTCACCGCCGCCACCCTGGCGCCCCCAAAGAAAATCGCCGCTGGCGCGGTCCATGATGCTTATGTCGTCTG
>NZ_MUXB01000220.1:0-367 GCF_001994935.1 Herbaspirillum sp. VT-16-41 | reverse complement strand
AAAAAAACTTTTTCTTCACTAGTTAAATACTTCTCACGTCTTAAAAACTCCCAGTTCCTTTGTAAGAATTGAGCAAACCTCACTTTCGATTGAGGACTTTTTTTAGTACCTATGTAAAGTTCTTTTCCAATACCTTGGCTTAACATACCTAAAGCAGTATTAATTTGATCTTGTGACAAACCTCCATGATTTAATGCATATTTTAATTGTTCAATGTCAAAATCTCTCTGTTTAGCCTTACTTTCAGCGTGTCCAAAATCTACAACTTTACCTTTACTCATTTTAATTCCTCTCCTTTGTGGAAGGAATTAGCCCCTTTGTGGTAGAATATAATTAAACGAACTTAATAAAGGGGCTAAGCCCTTAG
>NZ_MUXB01000069.1:0-1151 GCF_001994935.1 Herbaspirillum sp. VT-16-41 | reverse complement strand
TAGGGGCTATTTATGTCGTACCAACACCAATTGGAAATTTAGAAGATATTACATTTAGGGCTTTGAATACGTTAAAAGATGTATCAATCATTGCAGCAGAGGATACAAGAAACACAAAGAAGCTTTTAAACCATTTTGAAATAAATGTACCACTTATTAGTTACCATGAGCATAATAAGCTTTCTAGAGAAGAAAAATTATTAGAGCGGGTGAGAAGAGGGGAGTCTATTGCTATTGTCAGTGATGCTGGGATGCCAGCTATTTCAGATCCGGGATATGAATTAGTAAGATCAGCAATAGAGGAGGAACTGAAAGTAGTCGTTCTACCAGGGGCGAATGCAGCCCTTTGTGCTAACAGCAATCCCAATAGTCAAAGCAATTAAGAGTGCTACAGTAGGGGTCAAAAACTGACCAAGAATATTAAGTATCACGATAACTAATACAAGAGGAAGAATAGCTAAAAGGGTATTGGGAAGATCACCTTTACTTTGTTCTGGCTGTTCTTCTGCAACTAAACTAGCTGCCGTTTCCTCATTTCCTTGCTTCGGTAAGGAGAAAACTTCACCATTAGCAGAAGCTTTTCTTACCATTGAACCTAACCATAATCCACCAACAATCATAATCAATAATGCACTTAAAACGCCAATCCAACCACCTGCAGTTGGAGTTGTCCCAAAGAACGCTGTTGGAATAATGTTTTGAATTTCTGGTGAACCAGGTGAAGTCATGGTAAAAGAAATAGATCCGAATACTAATGCTGCCGGGATGAATCGGTGTGGTAAAGTTATGGACAAGCCGGGTCTTTGCAGAAATCGGCGCTATCAGTCGATGGACGGAATACGCAGAACCTGGCCGGGATAAATCTTGTCCGGGCTGGTCAGCATGGGTTTGTTGGCTTCGAAGATTGCGGTGTTCTTCACGCCCTTGCCTTTGCCATAGACCGCTTCCGCGATCTTCCACAAATTGTCGCCACTCTTGACCGTGTAGAAGACGGGATCCTTGGCCACGGAACCGGTGGTTGTGTTGTCAACAGTCAACGCACCCGTGTCGACTTTGGAAACGCCCAGCGAATTGCCAACGGCAATGATGGCCTTCTCCAGAATTTCCTGGTTGGTAACGCTGCCCTTGAGGATAGCCTTGTCACCTTCGAT
>NZ_MUXB01000107.1:0-19529 GCF_001994935.1 Herbaspirillum sp. VT-16-41 | reverse complement strand
GCCTCGCGAGTTCAGACGGGCTGCAGCATCAGTAACTTAACGATGTCTGAGTGTCCTGAATTGCGGGGGCAACTACACTGCGCGGGTGAAGGAGGCTCTTTTCTTGCGGCCTCCAATGCACTGATATATGCAGCACCAAGGCCAAGACGTGCTGCTACCTCATGCTGCCGCAACCCTCGCGCACGTCGTAGTTGAAATAAGTAGTCAGCAAAGGGAGTCATCGTAATCTCGCCGTCGTCCATAGCAAATGTGGCCGAAAATATACGGGTCTTTGACCAGCTTAATCCCTGGCTCAGCGCAAGATCAAGGCTTACATAAGCAAATTTCTAAATCTAGATCGAGGCAATATATTTCCATTGATCGATACATATAAGATCAATGCACAGGCTGTAGCTCTTATCGTTTTTTTGCGACAGTCAAACGACTGTCCCAGTGTCGCAAGGTTGATGTAATCTATCCCTACAAAAATCCTTGTCGCCTTCGAGAGCCATGAAGTCCCACTATAAAAAGTCATCGCCACCATTCATCACGATTGCCAGAAATCGGCGAGGCGATGCTGTCTTCAAATTGAAAAAAGGGATTGAACGTAATCGTGCAATCTTTGGCGGACGCTTCACCAGTGAGTTGCAGTGGAACGAATCGCGCGAAGATCGACAATGGTTTGATTTTTATTTTGTTGGAGCAGACCGCTTTACGATTTGGAATGCCCAAATCACGACCGCTCGCCGGGAGTTTTGGTACGAGGTAGATGAGTTAGCTTTCGCGCACACGGCGAAACTCATAACAGAGACTGCGCGTAGCCAAATTTCGAGCTTTGAACACGGGAATGCTCGGCGTTCGCGCAGTGGAAAAGTTCTGTCCTACGAGTGGAAACTCAAAGAGGAACCACGTTTCGTAGAACTAGGAAATAAAACCTTCCGTGAATATGCCGCAAGTGTCGCAAACGAGATTGCCGCGAACGCTCCCCCGAATATTTGGGAGTCGTTTCAAGTCGATACGAGTTACCGCTTCGGTATTGGGTTATCAATCGTCGTTGATAGCCCCATCATTGACAAAGAGGTGATCGAAAAATCCATCGACCGTTTTCTACTTTTAGGGTCGAGGAATTGGAAGGCGGACTCACCTGTCGCTATTAACAATCTGCTTCCCAAGCCCGCATACTAGCGATCCAAACTCCAAATGCAAAAGCCAACCTAGAGGTTGGCTTTTGTCATTTATGACGGCACAGATTTTCACTTATCTGGCACTTTGGTCATTATCTGTGTCACCCGACAACAGCGACAGATCAAACGTCGATGTTCCCCGCCTGCAACGCATTAGATTCAATAAACGCCCGACGCGGCTCCACATCATCGCCCATCAACGTCATGAATATCTGGTCAGCCGCAATGGCATCCTCGATCTGCACCTTCAACAAACGGCGCACGGTCGGGTCCATGGTGGTTTCCCACAGCTGCTCGGGGTTCATCTCGCCCAGGCCTTTGTAGCGCTGCTTGTTGACGCCGCGCTCGGCTTCGTCGCGCAGCCAGCCCATGGCCTGGCGGAAGTCGGTGATGGCGGATTCCTTGCGCTTTTCGCCCTGGCCACGGGCCACCGTGGCGCCCTTGCGGATGAGGCCCTTGAAGGTCTCGGCGGCAGTGGAGAGCACCTGGTAGTCGGGGCCGCTGACGAAGTCGGCGTCGATCACGGTGGCCTTGATGTTGCCGTGCTGGCGACGGTGGATGTGCAGGGCAACCTTCTCGCTGAGCTCGTCCACGCGGGCTTGCACGTCGATGTTGCTGTCGTTGATGGCCTTCTTCAGTTCGGCCGCGGTGGCGGTGGCCTGTTCGATGTTTTCCATCTTCAGCACCACGCCGCCGGTCATGATGGCGCTCAAGGCGGCGTCATCGATGGCGCGCGACAGGCGCATGATGATGGCGTTGGCAGTGTTGTACTGGCGGGCCAGTTCGATCAGGGCATCGCCGCTGATGGCGGGGGCGTCTTCGGCGGGCTTGATCTCGGCGTCGTTCAGGGCGATCTGCATCATGTATTGCGCTTCCTCGATGTCGTCCTTGAGGTAGCGCTCGTCCTTGCCGGCCTTGACCTTGTACAGCGGCGGCTGGGCGATGTAGATGTGGCCGCGTTCAACCAGGGCCGGCATCTGGCGGTAGAACAGGGTCAGCAGCAGGGTGCGGATGTGGGCGCCGTCGACGTCGGCATCGGTCATGATGATGATGCGGTGGTAGCGCAGCTTGTCCGGGTTGAACTCGTCAGCGCCGATGCTGGTGCCCAGGGTGGCGATGAGGGTCGTGATCTGTTCGGAGGAGAGCATCTTCTCGAAGCGCGCCTTCTCCACGTTCAGCACCTTGCCGCGCAGCGGCAGGATGGCCTGGAACTTGCGGTCGCGGCCTTGCTTGGCGGAGCCACCTGCGGAGTCACCCTCGACGATGTAGAGCTCGCACAGGGCCGGGTCGCGTTCCTGGCAGTCGGCCAGCTTGGACGACAAACCCAGGCCGTCCATGACGCCCTTGCGGCGGGTCAGTTCGCGGGCCTTGCGGGCGGCTTCGCGGGCGCGGGCGGCTTCGACGATCTTGCCGCAGATGATCTTGGCGTCGTTGGGCTTCTCGGCGAGGAAGTCGGTCAGGGTCTTGGCGACGATTTCTTCCACGGGGCCGCGCACTTCGCTGGAGACCAGCTTGTCCTTGGTCTGGGAGCTGAACTTGGGTTCCGGTACCTTCACCGAGAGCACGCAGGTCAGGCCTTCGCGCATGTCGTCGCCGGAGATTTCGACCTTGGCCTTCTTGGCGAGATCGTTTTCTTCGATGTACTTGTTGATGACGCGGGTCATGGCGGCGCGCAGGCCGGTCAGGTGGGTGCCGCCGTCACGCTGGGGGATGTTGTTGGTGAAGCAGAGCACCTGCTCATTGAAGGCGTCGTTCCATTGCATGGAGACGTCCACCGACACCAGCGTGCCCTGGTCGGATTGCTTCTCGCCGGTGGCCTGGAAGATGGTCGGGTTGAGGATGCTCTTGTTCTTGTTGATGTATTCGACGAAGCCGCGGGTGCCACCTTCGAAGGCGAAGTCTTCTTCCTTGCCGGTGCGCTGGTCGGTCAGCTTGATGTGCACGCCGTTGTTGAGGAAGGACAGTTCGCGGATGCGCTTGGCCAGGATCTCGTAGTGGAATTCGACGTGGGTGAAGATTTCTTCATCGGCCCAGAAGTGGACTTCGGTGCCGCGCTTGTCGGATTCGCCCACGACCTTGATGGGGGAGACCTGCACGCCGTCGATCATTTCCAGTTCGCGGTTCTGGACGATGCCCTTGGCGAATTCCATGGCGTAGTGCTTGCCGTCGCGGCGGATGGTCAGCTTCAGTTTCTTCGACAGTGCGTTCACGCAGGACACGCCCACGCCGTGCAGGCCGCCGGAGACCTTGTAGGAGTTCTGGTCGAACTTGCCGCCGGCGTGCAACTCGGTCATCACGATCTCGGCGGCGGAGCGCTTGGGTTCGTGCTTGTCGTCCATCTTCAGGCCGGTGGGAATGCCGCGGCCGTTGTCGGTGATGGAGATGGAGTTGTCGGCGTGGATGGTGACGTGGATCTCGCTGCAGTAGCCTGCCAGGGCTTCGTCGATGGAGTTGTCCAGCACTTCGAACACCAGGTGGTGCAGGCCGGTGCCGTCAGAGGTGTCGCCAATGTACATGCCGGGACGCTTGCGCACCGCCTCCAGGCCTTCCAGGATCTGGATGGAAGAAGCGCCATAGCTTTGTTGCGCGGAATTGGTGTTGTCTGCGGGGCTGGAGGACATGGTTACCTTCTGAAATTGCTAGCCAAACGACTAGGGGACTGCAAAAAACGGAATTCGTCGGAGGATTCTTGGAATTCTTAAAAGCAACCGAGGGGCCGTCTGGGACGGCCCCTCGGGCGCATGGAGCGGTGTTGCTCAGATCCGCATCGGCATGACGACGTACTTGAAGTCGGCGTTCTCGGGGATGGTGATCAGGGCCGAGGAATTGGCATCGCCCAGGGCGATGTTGACGTAGTCGTTCTTCAGGTTGTTGAGCACGTCGAGCAGGTAACTGACGTTGAAACCGATGTCGACGGTGTCGCCGCCGTAGTCGATTTCCAGTTCTTCGACCGCTTCTTCCTGGTCGGCGTTGGTGGAGCTGATCTTCAGGCTGCCGGGGGCGATCACCCAGCGCACGCCCTTGAACTTGTCGCTGGTCATGATGGCGGCGCGTTGCAGCGAGCGCAGCAGCTGGTCGCGGCTGATGGTGAAGCTGTTCTTGTAGCCCTTGGGCACCACGCGGGTGTAGTCGGGGAACTTGCCTTCGACCAGCTTGGAGATAAGTTCGATGTCAGCGAAGGTCAGCTTGACCTGGTTGTTGGCGATCTGCAGCTGGACTTCATCGTCGCTGTCGTCGAGCAGACGCTGCAGTTCGATGATGGTCTTGCGCGGGATGATCACTTCCTGGCGCGGGAAGTCCTGCTCGGTCTCGACCTGGCAGAAGGCCAGGCGGTGGCCGTCGGTGGCGACCGCGATCACGTTCTTGCCTTCGACCACCAGCAGCAGGCCGTTGAGGTAGTAACGGATATCCTGCTGGGCCATGGCGAAGTGAACCATGTTGAACAGGTGCTTCAGGGTCTTCTGCGGCAGGTTCACCTGGGCGTTGTAGTGCTCGGCCTGGGCGACTGTCGGGAATTCCTCGGCCGCCAGCGTCTGCAGCGCGAAGCGGGACTTGCCCGATTGCACGGTCAGGCGCTTGTTGGAGAGGGAAATGGCGACTTCGCCGGAGTCGGGCAGGGCGCGCAGGATGTCGAGCAGCTTGCGGGCGGCCACGGTGGTGGCGGTCGTTTCATTGCCGGAGCCGACGTCGGCGTGCGTGGTGATCTGCACTTCGATGTCGGTGGACAGGAAAGAGACCTTCTCGCCGTCCTTGCGGATGAGGATATTGGCCAGAATCGGCAATGTGTGCCGACGCTCGACAATACCACTCACGATCTGCAGAGGACGCAGGAGCGTGTCTCGTTGGGTTTTAACCAATTGCATAGTCAGTTTGTCCTTGCTAGTAATGGTTTAAAGGATGCCGTCGGCCGGCTTTGCGTCATGCCCATCTTGCGCGTGTTCCTCCTCTGGTGAAAAACGCTGTCTGCACTGCAACCTGCCTGAATATGCAACGCTCCTGCATGTGGCATGACCGGTAAGCGACCGGTCCGGAATCCGTTCCCGCAAAGCTGGTGATACAGCGACCCGCGATTGTCCAGGTAGGTAAGACAATGGCGAGCAGCCAGAAACACTTGGCTATACGTTTGGAACATTTGAATACTTTTGCCGGGTGTTTCCGGGTATTTATTCGAAGTTTCCGTGCTATCCCGCGGATTTCCTGCTCCGTGGCCGGCCCTTGCGTCCGCCTGCGAAATAACGCCTTCCATTGTACCAATCATCCCCTCTTCGGAGTAGTCCGCCAGGGGGGAGGGTGGGCGCCTGGGCATCAAAATCCGGTGGTTGGGGAGGGAAAATTCCCGCTCCCCGGGCAGAGGAAGCGCCGCATGCGGGCCGGTTATTTTATCCACAGGCTTGCGCGCCGGTGGCGCCTGGAAGTTTCGTTGTGGAAAAGAAAATGCCGCCGGCGCGGACGCGGGCGGCATAGTCATCTTATCCACAGGCGCTGCCGGTGGCAGCCTGGATCAACCCTTGAGGGTTTGCTCCAGCACGTGCAGCTCGTGGTTGCATTCCGGGCTCTTGGCGCGGTCGGCGGCGATCTTGCGGACCGCGTGCAACACCGTGGTGTGGTCGCGGCCGCCGAAGAGGTCGCCGATCTCCGGCAGGCTCTTCTGGGTCAGCTCCTTGGCCAGGTACATGGCGATCTGGCGCGGGCGGGCGATGTTGGCCGGACGCTTCTTGGAATACATGTCGGCGACCTTGATGTTGAAGAAATCGGCCACCGTCTTCTGGATGTTTTCCACCGAGATCTGGCGGTTCTGCACCGACAGCAGGTCCTTAAGGGCTTCCTTGACGACATCGATGGTGATGTCCTTGCCGTGGAAGCGCGAGTAGGCCAGGATCTTGCGCAACGCGCCTTCCAGCTCGCGCACGTTGGAGCGCAAGTGCTTGGCGACGAAGAAGGCGACGTCATCGGACAGCACCACGTCCTCGGCGGCGGCCTTCTTCATCAGGATGGCCACGCGCATCTCCAGCTCGGGCGGCTCGATGGCCACGGTCAGGCCGGAGTCGAAGCGGGAGATCAGGCGGTCATCCATGCCGCTGATTTCCTTGGGATAGGTATCACTGGTGATGATGATCTGTTTCTTGGCCGCGATCAGGGCTTCGAAGGCGTAGAAGAATTCTTCCTGGGTGCGGCTCTTGCCACCGAAGAACTGGATATCGTCGATGAGCAGCAGGTCCAGCGAGTGGTAATAGCGCTTGAAGTCGTCGAAACCCTTGCGCTGGTAGGCCGTGACCACGTCGCGCACGTACTGTTCGGCGTGGATGTAGCGGATCTTGGCGCCCGGGTTATCCACAAGCACCTGGTTGCCGATGGCGTGGATGATGTGGGTCTTACCCAGGCCCACGCCGCCATACAGGAACAGCGGGTTGTACGAGGTACCGGGGTTGTTGGCGACCTGGGTGGCGGCCGCGCGGGCCAGCTGGTTGGCCTTACCGGTGACCAGGTTGTCGAAGGTCAGGACCGGGTTGATGCGCGACTGCTCCTGGCGCGGCGCCACCGCCCGCACGGGCGGGGCCGGTTCGGGATCCAGGTGCAACTGTTCGTGGTTGGGCAAACCCAGGCCGTTGGCGCCGCCGCCGGCCGCTTGCGGGCTGGCGGCCGGGCGCCGGCCCTGGTTGCCGCGCGGGTCCAGCACGAACTGGACTTCGGTCGGTGCGTCCCAGTATTCGCAGGCCAGTGCGGTGATGCGGTTGGCGAACTGGGTCTTGACCCAGTCCAGCTTGAAGCGATTGGGCGCGGCGATGCGCAAGAGCCCATCCTCGAAGTCGAGCGGCACCAGCGGCTTGATCCAAGCGCTGTATTGCTGAGGGGTCAGCTCCTGCTCGAGTTTATGGGAGCAAGCCTGCCAGAAGTTTTCCATGAAGCTTTCTTATCGGATAAGTGCGGCGCCCGCCTGCCGCGTCCGGAGGACGGGCCTGGATGGACGAAGTCGTCCGGGCGCGAAACGAGGGACGCATTTTACTCCGGTAAACCCAAGTTATCCACAGGTCGGCCGGCAAAAATCCCTGAAAAATCTGAACTATCCACAGGCTACGCAGCAGTGCATCGTCACCCTGACACCGGAAAGCCCGTGAGCGGGCGGTGTTAGGGGGACAGAGTCATCAGCTGTGGATAAGACAAGGCGGGCAATCTGCCCGCCTTTTTTGTAACAGCCTGTGCAAAAGTGGATTTTGGCGGCGGATTTGGCTGTGGACAGGTGACTGTGGTGGGCAGTCGGCTTGCTCAGTCGACCACGTTGCCGTCGACAAAGACCTTCATTTCACCAGCCTGGAAAGCGGTCCAGACTTCATTGTTGGTCAAGGGCTGGGTGACGATCACGGCAACCCGGTCATTGGTCGTGGTGACCTGGGCAAAGTCGACCGAGAGGTCGTCGTCGGACAGCTTGGCGGTGGTGAAGGGGTGCTGGCGGACGATGTAATAGAGATGGGTGGAACAATGCGTATACAGCGCCGAGCCGTCCGAGAGCAGCATGTTGAAGGTGCCGTGGCTGGCGATGCCGTCGACGATCTCGCGCAGGGCCGCGCGCAGGTCGGCCAGCAGAGGCAGGGTGTCGCCGAAGCGCTTGCGCATTTCCTGCAGGATGTAGCAGAAGGCCAGTTCGCTGTCGGTGGTGCCGACCGGGCGGTAGGGACCATCGAGCTCGGGCGTGAAGTTCTTCAGGTCACCGTTGTGGGCAAATACCCAGTAGCGTCCCCACAGTTCGCGCACGAAGGGATGGCAGTTGGCCAGTGTGACACGGCCCTGGGTGGCCTTGCGGATGTGGGCAATCACGTGCTGCGACTTGATCGGGTAGCGCTTGATCAGTTCGGCCACGGGGGAATCGACGGCCGCCTGGTGGTCGACGAAGGTGCGCACGCCCGAGCCCTCGAAGAAGGCAATGCCCCAGCCATCGCGGTGGTGGTCGGTCAGGCCGCCCCGGGTGGCAAAGCCGGTGAAGCTGAAGACGATGTCGGTGGGGGTATTGCAGTTCATCCCGAGGAGCTGGCACATGATGTGTTGCGGAAATGCTGTGAAGGTTGGCGGGTGAACAAGTTATCACGTTGCCGCCGGCCCGGGTCCGGGCTGTGGATAAAAAAAGCCCCGCGAGCTTGCGCTGGCGGGGCTAATCCTTCCTAAAGAGGGAGGAGGAGACACAGTACGTACTACAAAACTACAAAACGACCAGAAGACGGATCAGAGGTCGCACCACATGCGGGGACCGGACTTCAGTCGCGCGCGGCCATGTTGCGCAGCTCGGCTGCAAAATTCGGTTGGGTCATGCTGTATTCGTTGGCCATGCGGTTGAGCATGCGCTTGCCGCTGAACTTGTGCGCCAGGATGCGTTGCTCCAGCGACTTGCGCGGCTTGACCAGCAGGACGGCGGCTTGCGCCAGACCCAGGATCAGCGGCTTGAACACCATGACCAGCGTGACCAGTGCGCCCAGACCCAGTGCCGGGCGGATATACGCCACCAGCATGCCCATCAGGGATTGCGCGAAGGGCAGGGCTGCTTCAGCAGGAAAGGCCAGGTTCAGGAAGGACATGATATTTCTACCTCTGATAATCAGGCCGCGACACGACTGCGCGGCGTTCAAGTTCACTGTTGTTGCGTCGCAGTATGCAGTTTGGCCTCCTGTATGACTACTTTAGAGTTCTCATATCAGATATAGGGTTTGTGAATATAGGTCTTCAGCGACCAGCAAGCACCGGACAATCTCCCGCAAACCCTTGATGGCTGGCCTTCATTGCATTTTTTACATTAGCCGGCTGGCAAGATGGCGATGGCTTGTCTGACCACTGTGCGGCAAATTTGCAACGCCGTTTGACTGAGCGCGAAGGGCCTGTGAATATCTCGAACGGAAGTCGTCGCCGATGGTGAACAACCTGTTCGCAATGCACGAAAAAAAAACCCCGCAGGCATGGCCTACGGGGTTAATCCTTCCTAAAGAGGGAGGAGGAGACAACGGATCGGTGTCCTGACGCGTTGATCGAATCAGCGTCAACATAAGCGCCGTACGCGCCGGAACTACCGAAATCCTTGATACCGGCACCGGTCTCCAGGACCTGATGCCAGCGTCACGCAAGTGTCATGCGCGACGGGTAAAACCTGAATCTGGTGAAGCAGAAACCTTCGATTAACCGCGCGAAGCGATGAAGCGCAGTTCAGCAGCCAGGTTCGGCTGGGTGGCTTCGAACTTGTCGGCCATGCGGTTCAGCTGGCGGGTGCCCGATGCGCGATCCTGTTCGGCGGCGACCAGAGCAACGGCTTGCAGCTCGTGGGCCTTGACGAAGTGGATGAAGATGTTGCGCATGACGGCGGCGAACTTGCTCTTGAAGGTGCTGTTGGTGCTTTGTGCGATGGTTGCCATGATTCGATCCTTGACGTTGTGTGTTATGTTGCATTGCAGTGTAGAGAACTCACATTTGTTTGACCACTTTCCGTTTCGGATATCAGTTATATAATCTGTGAATAATATTTCAGCCGGCGATCACCCGCGCTCATCTGCCGCCCCCACGACTTCCTTCCTGCCGCAAAGGCCCGCCCCATGAGCTTTCTCACCCTGGACCTGAACCTGTTGCGCGTATTCGACGCCGTCATGACCGAGCAGAATCTGACGCGTGCGGCCAACTTGCTGGCCATGACCCAGCCGGCTGTCTCCAATGCGCTACGCCGGCTGCGCGACACGCTCAATGACGATCTGGTGATCCGCACCGCTCATGGCGTCAAGCCCACGCCCCGCGCCGAGGAACTGTGGCCCACCGTACGCCGGGCCCTGTCGGAGCTGGAAGCGGTGATCGCGCCGGAGAGCTTCGATATCTCGCGCGCCCAGAACACCTTCCGCATGGCCATGGTGGATGCCACGGCCGCGCTGTGGCTGCCCTCGCTGGTGCGCACCATCATGCGCGACGCCCCCCGCATCAAGATCCGGATGATGCCGCTGACCACGCGTGACCCACGTGCCATGCTGTTGCGCGGGGATATCGACCTGGCCGTGGGCTTTTTCCCCGGCGTGACTGCACAGCTGGCCGATGGCCAGGGCATGGCCAAGAGCCAGATCAGCCATGCCCGGCTCTACACCGGGCAATATGTCTGCGTGATGCACAAGAACCACCCGCTGGCCGGCCAACCGCTGACGCTGGACAGCTATTGCAGCGCCGACCACCTGCTGGTGAGCCTGTCGGGCAAGCCGCACGCGGTGATCGACGACGTGCTGGCCGGCATGAACCGGGAGCGCAAGATCCTGCTGACGGTGAACCAGTTCTTCACGGCCGGTCGCATCGTGGCCAGTTCGGAGCTCATCACCGTGCTGCCGCGCCACCTGGTGGCCGCCACCGGCATGGCCGAGGTGCTGGTGGTGAAGGAGCTTCCATTCCAGACGCCGGAAGAGCATGTGGATATGTTGTGGCATGAACGCGACGCCCGTAATCCGGCCCATAAGTGGCTGCGAGCTCACTTGTCTGCAACAACACATGACGAATTCGGTCGTATCAACATGAAGCGCTGATGCGGCGCTGGCAGCAAACGGCTTTCCCGGTCTGATCAATCCACAGGCGCCATGGAGACTGGCGCGCGGGAAAGCCGCTGTCGGCGGGCATTGGCGCATGTTGATAACCCTCCATAGGGGACGCCGAAGCGATGTCGCGCCTGACCAAAATCCTGCTCTGGCTGCTTGCCAGTCTGCTCATCCTGATCGCCGCCGCGGTCATTTTCATCCTCACCTTCGACTGGAACCGGGCAAAACCCTGGATCAACGAACGCGTCTCGACCGCGATCGGGCGCGAGTTCGCCATCGACGGCAATCTCTCCCTGCACTGGCAGCGCGCTGGCACGGACGCCACCCCAGGTGCGGCGCCACCGGGCTTCTGGGCGCGCTGGGTGCCGTGGCCCCGGCTGCAGGCGGAGGATATCCGGGTCGGCAATCCTGCGACCTTCAGCAGCGCTGGCCAGATGGCAACGGTGCGCCTGGTCAGCTTCACCCTCAATCCGCTGCCGCTGCTTGTGCATAAGATTTCCCTGCCTTCGCTGGAGGTACAGGCGCCCTCGGTTTCCTTGCTGCGCAACCGTCAGGCTGTGAACAACTGGACGTTCGCCAGCAACAACAGTGCACCCTCTGCCTGGCAGCTCAGCCTGGGCCGCATCAGTCTCAGCCAGGGCAAGCTGGCACTGGACGATGCTGTGCAAAAGATCAATATCAAGGCCGATATCGACACCCTGGATCCGGACAAGGAGAAGCTCTACGGACTGGGCTGGAAGCTCGGCGGCACCTTCAACGGCGCCCCGGTGAGCGGGCAGGGCAAGGCCGGCGGGGTGCTCTCGCTGCAGGACCAGCAGCAGCCGTATCCGCTGCAGGCCCAGGTCAAGGTGGGCAAGACCAGCATCGGTATCCAGGGTACGCTCACCAAACCGGCCGAACTGGCTGCGCTGGACCTGCGGCTGTCGGTAGCCGGGGCCAGCATGGGCAACCTGTATCCGCTGACCGGCATCCTGTTGCCGGAAACGCCGCCCTTCGCCACCGAAGGCCATCTGCTGGGCAAGATCGGCGAGAGCGGCAGTCAGTGGCACTACCAGGACTTCAGCGGCAAGGTGGGGGACAGCGATCTCAACGGCAGCCTGGATTACGTCACCGGCGGCGCGCGTCCACAACTGACGGGGGCGCTGACCTCCAATGTGCTGCGCTTCGATGACCTGGCACCGCTGATCGGCGCAGACTCAAATGCCGAGAAGGCGCAGCGTGGCGCAGAGGAACGCCAGCCTGGCAACAAGGCGCTGCCGGTGAAGACCTTCAGCACCGAGGCCTGGGGCGCGCTGGATGCCGATGTGCGTTTCACCGGCAAGCGCATCATCCGGCAGAAGGACTTGCCGATCACCGACCTGCAGGCCCACCTCATCCTGAAGGACAAGGTCTTGAGCCTGGACCCGCTCAACTTCGGCATGGCCGGCGGCAATCTGCGCTCCACCATCCGGCTTGACGGCCAGGCGGCGCAAATGAAATCGGAGCTGAAACTGGCCGCCCGCAACCTGAAGATCCAGAAGCTGTATCCCCAGCTCGATGCCTCGCGCACCAGCTTCGGCGAGATCAACGGCGACGCCAGGCTGTCGGCCACCGGCAACTCGGTCGCCGCCATGCTGGGCTCGGCCAATGGCGAAGTGAAGACTTTGGTCAACAAGGGTGCGATCAGCAAGTTCCTGCTGGAGGCCGCCGGGCTCAATGTGGGCAACGTGGTCATCAGCAAGCTGTTCGGCGACAAGGAGGTGAAGCTGAACTGCCTGGCCGGCGACCTGCCGGTGCAGGACGGCGTGATGCAGGTGAAGACCTTGTTGCTGGACACCGAAGACGCCCTGATCGTCGTGGACGGCGACATCGACATGAAGCGCGAATTGCTGGACCTGAACGTGCATCCACGCAGCAAGGGCCTGCGCATCATCTCGCTGCGCTCGCCGTTGTACGTGAAGGGCAGCTTCAAGGATCCGGACGTGGGCGTGAACAAAGGGGTGCTGGCCTTGCGGGCGGGCGGTGCGGTGGCGCTGGGCCTGCTGGCACCAGTGACGGCCATCCTGCCCCTGATCAATGTCGACGGCGACCAGAAGGCCGACTGCGATCATCTGCTCGAAGAAGTGAAGAAGGCGCCGCAGGCGCCGCCACCAGGCAAGAGTGCCTCCGGGAAGGTGGCGCCCAAAAAATAGGCAGCACGAAAATACTGTTGTTTTATCGGCGGGGGCAGGGGATAACTTTCCTGCCCCCGCCTCGTTTTAGCCACGTTTTTCGCAACAGTGGAATTGACCGCCTTGGGCGTCGTTGCCATTACAAGACAAATTCCCCCGCTTTACCCCCATCACTACCCCGTCAAAGCCCGAAATCGGTGACCAAATGACCGATTTCACCCACTTCGTCACTTTTGCCGTTTCCAAGCCCGTCATTCCCCCAAATTCGATTCGCCTGTGGATAAAGTTCTGAATAACTTTTTCATCGATTGGGGAAAACTCGAAAAGTTATCCAAAGCCGAATTTTTATCCAAGATTGGTGATTGCTTCATACAGAGTTTGCCCTTGTGTTTATCCCGCGCGCAATCAATTGATTTTTCGCCAGTAAACCAAGTTATCCACAGTAAACCGCTGACGTTAACCATCACTACTAATCTTATAAACAGCTTAGATATAAAGCCTAAGTGCGCGCGCTTTCGCGGCGCACACCTCACTGCCAGCAGGGCAGGCCCCACTCACTTGGGTTTACCAGATAGGGGAATCACACACGGCTGGAAAAGGCGGTGATATCGGTCTCTGCCAGGCACGGGCCGTCAGAGCCTCGCCACGGAGAACGTCCAAAATCAATGCAGGGGGCAGGTCACCGCAGGCAGATCGCGCCGCCTGTGGGCAAATGGGATGCCTGGGAAGCTTTTTTATCCACAAGCCAGGGTGAAAAGAGCCAATTGCCGCCGTTCGCAGAAATCGGCGGTGGATAAATCAGTCGCCGCGCAGCGAAACCGCATCCGGCACATGCAACACCAGGTCACTGCGGGCCTCCGCGACACAGGGAAGCAGCCAGCCCTCGTCCTTTTCCTCCCGGGTCAGCCCGGGCCATTCGATCTGGTAGGCGATTTCGCCTGTGGACAGTTTGCACATACAGGTCCGGCAGCTGCCATTGCGGCAGGAGTTGGGCATGCGGATGCCGGCGGCAAGTCCCGATTGCAACAAGGAAAGATGCGGTACTTGTTCAAATTGCAAACCCGAGGGCTGCAGGACAACCCGGTAGCGTTTGGCTTCTGTCATCTCGGTCTTGTCGGTTTGGTCAGGGTTTGAAGGCGTCTGTGGATAAGTCTTTGCATATCTGCTGGGCGCTTTGGGTATATCTGGATAATTCATCCACCTCCGATTTTTTGTCCAGAATCTGTGCCTTTGATGTGCATAAGCTTACCAAGCGTTTATCAAAAAGCTAAATACTTGATTTTTTTCGTGTAAACCGAGTTATCCACAGTTTTTTACGACGTTAACTACTACTACTACTTATATATATCCACATCTAAATTAAAAGAGCAGAAGAGCGCACGCGGTGGACATCTTTCCAAAAACTTGGCTTTCAAACACCCAAACCAGGCAAAAAGCCCTTGGCAAAGGCATATAGCGGCACGACAGCCCTTTGGGTTCGGCAGGAAAACGGTGAGATCAAACAGTTTGTTGCCATGCAGATACATCATTAGTATCGGCAACGCCGCTTTCTGGTCGATATTTCAATTCATCAGGCTTGCCAAACTTCTTGTAATAGTTGAAACACTGCCTTGATGGCATCTTCGTGTTGTCTTTTTTCTAATGAAATAAAACTCAACTCAGTGGACAACTCGACCGCATCCGCGATGACCAGACCATGCGCCTGTGCCTGGTTCAAGGCAATCGACTCGCGCGCCAGGGACAGTCCGACACCGGACTTGACCAGATCCAGCATCGATGACTCCTGGTCCACCAATGCAACCGTGTGCGGTTTTGATTGATGTTGCGCGAAGATACGGCTTAATAGGCGATGATGTGCTGATTCTGCCGGGGTCCAGATCCAGGGCAGGCGTGCCAGTTCCTTCCAGCTTTTGCCCGAGACCCGGTTCTTCCATCCCGCCGGGGCGATGACGTTGTAGGTGAAGGAGGTCAGCGTCATGGCGTGGAAGCCCTTGCCGGGATCGCCCAGGAAATAACCGACGTCCAGATGGCCGGCCCGCACTTCGTTGAGGACCGATCCCGACATGTGATGCGATAGCTGGGTCGACAGGCGCGGATGATGTTCGACCAGCAGCTTCA
Source organism: Herbaspirillum sp. VT-16-41 (assembly GCF_001994935.1). NCBI lineage: Bacteria > Pseudomonadati > Pseudomonadota > Betaproteobacteria > Burkholderiales > Oxalobacteraceae > Herbaspirillum > Herbaspirillum sp. VT-16-41. The sequence goes on along the minus strand of NZ_MUXB01000107.1, from coordinate 4,562 downwards.
GGAAAGCCCCGAGACGGATGAATTCCGGATCGAGGATGGTGCCGATGGCCAGTGTTCCGGTCAGGACATCGTCACTGGAGCGTAGCCCGCTGGCGTGCCGCCGCAATTCCTGGACATCGGCCAGGATACGCTCGGCCAGCGGCAGCAAGGTATTGCCTTCCACCGTCAAGACCATGCCGGATGCACTGCGATTGAACAATTGCAGGCCCAGGCTTTCCTGCAGCCCCTTGATCTGCAGACTGACAGCGGGTTGGGTCAGATGCAGCTTTTCAGCGGCCCGGGTCAGGTTACCTTCATGGGCAACCGAGATAAATGCACGTAATTGCGTCAGATCCATCATCATCTCCAGCGATCACTGGTCTATTTTGGCTTGCCACACTTGTGGATAAGGCCGTGGATATCCTGGTGAATAGCTTGTGGGAATCGTGTGGGTAGTATGTGAACAATAAAGACGGATTATAAGCATCCTTTATATTGCTCTTGATAATTCCTCATTGGATGCGGGCTCGGGCGAGGACTATTCTTGCGGTTCCATGCCGACCCCGACCTGGTCGACGCATCGCAGGAAGGCGCAGGAGACGGCACCTTCACCCGACATCGACAACACCAAAGGAAAACTTATGAGCCTCCCGCACATCGACCACTTCATCAACGGCCAGCTTTCGCGTTCGGAAAGCGGTCGCAGCCAGGATGTCTTCAATCCGGCTACCGGCGCCGTCGCAGCCAAGGTGTCGCTGGCATCGGTGGCCGAAGTCAACGCTGCAGTGGCCGCTGCCAGTGCCGCCGCACCGGCCTGGGCCGAGACCGCGCCCCTGAAGCGCGCCCGTGTGCTGTTCAAGTTCAAGGAGTTGATCGAGCAGAACCACGATGCCCTGGCCCGCGCCATCACGCTGGAACATGGCAAGGTGTTCTCGGATGCGAAAGGGGAGGTGACGCGTGGCCTGGAAATCGTCGAATTCGCCACCGGTATCCCGCAATTGCTCAAGACCCAGTTCACCGACAACATCGGCGGCGGTATCGACAACTGGAACCTGCGCCAGCCGCTGGGCGTGACGGCCGGCATCACGCCATTCAACTTCCCGGTGATGGTGCCGCTGTGGATGGCGCCGATTGCGATCGCCACCGGCAACAGCTTCGTGCTCAAGCCCTCCGAGCGTGATCCTTCACCTTCGCTGATGCTGGCTGAACTGTTCAAGCGCGCCGGCCTGCCCGATGGCGTCTTCAACGTGGTGCAGGGTGACAAGGTGGCGGTGGATGCGCTGCTGGAGCATCCTGAGGTGCAGGCGGTCTCCTTCGTCGGTTCCACCCCGATTGCCGAATACATCTATCGCAAGGCCACCGAACGTGCCGGCACCTTCCCGCTGCGCGCGCAGGCCCTGGGCGGCGCCAAGAACCACCTGGTGGTCATGCCTGACGCCAACCTGGAGCAGGCTGTGGATGCGCTCATCGGCGCGGCCTATGGCTCGGCTGGCGAGCGCTGCATGGCGATCTCGGTGGCGGTGGCCGTGGGCAGCGTGGCCGACAAGCTGGTGGACGCCCTGATCCCGCGCGTGAAGGCCTTGAAGGTCAAGAACGGCATGGAAGACGATGCCGAGATGGGCCCGCTGGTGACCGCGGCCCACAAGGCCAAGGTAGAAGGCTATATCCAGAGCGGTGTGGATGCCGGCGCCAAGCTGCTGGTCGATGGCCGCGGCCTGAAGGTGCCGGGCCATGAAGAAGGTTTCTTCATCGGCGGTACGCTCTTCGACAACGTCGGCACCGACATGAAGATCTACCAGGAAGAAATCTTCGGCCCCGTGCTGTGCGTGGTGCGGGTGCCGGACTTCGCCTCGGCCGTGCAGCTGATCAACGCCCACGAATATGGCAACGGTGTGTCGCTGTTCACCGCCGATGGCAATACGGCGCACGAGTTCTCGCGCCGCATCCAGGTCGGCATGGTGGGCATCAACGTGCCCATCCCGGTGCCGATGGCTTGGCATTCCTTCGGCGGCTGGAAGCGGTCGCTCTTTGGCGATACCCATGCCTATGGCGAGGAGGGCATCCGCTTCTATACGCGCTACAAGTCCATCATGCAGCGCTGGTCGGCGACGATCGGCAAGGGGGCGGAGTTCACCATGCCGGTGGCCAAGTAAGCCGACGAGGCAATACCGACCGTTCGGACTGAGTAGCGCCGCAGGCGCGTATCGAAGATTCACCGTAGACGCACCTTCGATACGTCGCTACGCGACTACTCAGGCCGAACGGCCGAAGCAACTCAACGGCAAGAACAAGAACATAGCGGAGACAACATGCAATCGGCAGGGCAATACGACTACATCATCATCGGCGCCGGGACGGCCGGCTGCGTCATGGCCAACCGGCTGTCCAGGAAGACCGGCAAGAAGGTGCTGCTGATCGAAGCGGGCGCCAAGGACGATTACATCTGGATCCATATTCCGGTGGGCTATCTCTACTGCATCAACAATCCGCGCACCGACTGGATGTTCCGTACCGAGGCCGATCCCGGCCTGAACGGGCGCAGCCTGATCTACCCGCGTGGCAAGGTGCTGGGCGGCTGTTCTTCCATCAACGGCATGATCTACATGCGCGGTCAGGCGCGTGACTACGAGCACTGGGCGGACGTCACCGGCGACGACAGCTGGCGCTGGAACCAGGTGCTGCCCTTGTTCCGCAAGAGCGAGGACTACCACCTGGGCGAGAGCGAATTCCACGGCGCCGGGGGCGAGTGGCGGGTGGAGAAGCAGCGCCTGCGCTGGGACATCCTGGACGCCTTCCGCGACGCCGCCGCCGAGAACGGTATCCCCAAGCTTGATGACTTCAACCGGGGCGACAACGAGGGCTGTGGCTACTTCGACGTCAACCAGAAGCGCGGCGTGCGCTGGAACGCTTCCAAGGCCTTCCTGCGGCCCGCCATGAAGGATGGCAGCCTGACCATCATGACCGGCTCGCACGTCAGGAAGCTGCGCATGGAGCAGGGCGCCAACGGACCGGTCTGCACCGGCGTCGAATTCACCGGTGGTGGCAGCGAGTGGCTGGCCGAGGCCAAGGAGACCATCCTGTGCGCCGGCGCCATCGGCTCGCCGCATATCCTGCAGATGTCGGGCATCGGTGCGCCTGCACTGTTGCAGCAGCACCAGATCCCGGTGGTCCAGGCCCTGGCCGGCGTGGGCGAGAATTTGCAGGATCACCTGCAGATGCGCATGGTGTTCAAGGTCAACGGCACCAGGACCCTCAATGCCATGGCCTCGACCCTCTTCGGGAAGATGAAGATCGGACTGGAATACCTGTTGATGCAAAGTGGCCCGATGTCGATGGCGCCTTCGCAGCTGGGCGCCTTTGCCCGGTCCGACGCGCAGCAGGCCAGCGCCAATCTGCAGTACCACGTGCAGCCGCTGTCGCTGGAAAAATTCGGCGATCCGCTGCATGCCTTCCCGGCCTTCACGGCCAGCGTGTGCAACCTGCGTCCGACCTCGCGCGGTCACGTGCGCCTGGCCTCCACCGATCACGCGCTGGCGCCGCGCATCACCACCAACTATCTGTCCACCGAAGAAGACCTGAAGGTCGCCGCCGACGCCCTGCGCCTGACCCGGCGCATCGCCGCCTCTCCCGCCCTGGCACGCTATCGGCCCGAGGAGTACAAGCCTGGCGTGCAGTACCAGAGCGAAGAGGATCTGCGCCGCGCCGCCGGTGACGTGGGCACCACCATCTTCCATCCGGTCGGCACCTGCCGCATGGGGCGCAGCGACGATGCCGCCGCCGTCGTGGACGCGCATTGCCGCGTGCGCGGGGTGTCGGGACTGAGCGTGGCCGATGCCTCCGTGATGCCCTCCATCACCTCCGGCAATACCAATTCGCCGACCGTCATGATTGCCGAGAAAGTCGCTTCCAGCCTGCTTTCCCGGGCGTAAACGGGGTATTCTCAGCCGCTGGCGGATACGGTGTTTATACGTATTGTATGAATGGTACGAACCGGCTACTATGCGCCAAATATTAAAACGAGCTTCTCGATTCGCCAGGTAGAAAACGGCGGCGCCTGCATCCACAAGATGCCGGCCAACCGCAGCAGGCAGGCCTTGACGACCGGATCAACCGGCGCGGGCATCAAAGGGAAAGAAGAGACCATGACAGACGTCATTCTGGAGACACGAAACCTGACGAAGGAATTCAAGGGTTTCACGGCAGTGAGCGCGGTCAACCTGCAAATTGAGCGCGGCCATATTCATGCATTGATCGGCCCCAATGGCGCCGGCAAGACCACCTGTTTCAACTTGCTGACCAAGTTCCTGGTACCGACCTCGGGCCAGATCCTGTTCAACGGCAAAGACATCACCATGGATGCACCGGCGCAGATCGCGCGCCAGGGCATCATCCGTTCCTTCCAGATTTCCGCCGTCTTCCCGCACATGAGCGTGCTGGAAAACGTGCGCATCGGCCTGCAGCGCAAGCTCGGTACCTCCTTCCATTTCTGGAAGAACGGCGAGAGCTTGAAGCAGCTCGACGAGCGTGCCATGCAGCTGCTGGAAGAAGTGGACCTCACCGGTTTCGCCCACACCACCACGGTG
>NZ_MUXB01000216.1:0-368 GCF_001994935.1 Herbaspirillum sp. VT-16-41 | reverse complement strand
AGCACAACTGGCCAATCTTCATCCCCGGCCACAGTGCCACCGGGAGGGTGGCCATGTTCGACAGCTCCAGGGTGATGTGCCCCTGGAAGCCCGGGTCGATGAACCCGGCGGTGGAATGAGTGAGCAGGCCCAGCCTGCCGAGTGAGCTCTTGCCCTCGAGGCGAGCGGCCACGTCGTCCGGCAGGGTGACCTGCTCGTAGGTGGAGGCCAGCACGCACTCGCCGGGGTGCAGCATATATGCCTCGTCGGGATCCACGGCGATCTCGCGGGTGAGGTCGGCCTGCTCGGTGGCAGGGTCGATCATCGCGTACGTGTGGTTGTCGAACACCCGGAAGAAGCGGTCGATGCGCACGTCCACGGAGGCGGGC
>NZ_MUXB01000214.1:0-368 GCF_001994935.1 Herbaspirillum sp. VT-16-41 | reverse complement strand
AGCTACGCTGCGCGTCGTGACGTGGTTGCATCCACAACGGCTGCCCTCGACATGATGCAGCGTCTGAACCGTATGTTTGACGGGGACTGGTTATTAACCGTTGCCGCCTATAACAGCGGTGAAGGGCGAGTACTGAAGGCAATGAAAGTGAATAAGGCGCGGGGTAAACCCACGGACTTCTGTTCCCTTTCACTGCCACAGGAAACCAAAATTTACGTGCCAAAAATGCTGGCATTGAGTGACATACTCAAGAACAGCAAGCGGTACGGCGTCAGTCTGCCAACGTCAGACGAGAGCCGTGCGCTGGCGCGTGTCAGGTTGAGCAATCCGGTAGAACTGGATCAACTGGCGGACATGGCGGGTATTTC
>NZ_MUXB01000113.1:0-1730 GCF_001994935.1 Herbaspirillum sp. VT-16-41 | reverse complement strand
ATCTTTAATTTGATCTGCAATCTTTTCCGTATCTTGTGGATTCTTTGCTCTAACAATAAAGGCATGGTTAAGTGGATTGTCCTGTTCTAATAATTTCCATGCTTCTCCTTCTTCTCCCATACCTTTAATGAGTTTATTTAACTCATCGTCATTGGAAGAGAAGAAAACCGTATCCACTCCGTTAATTTCTTCAATTTGCTTTCCTAGACTCTGTACATCTTTTTCATTCGCTGTATGATCTATTAACGTTTGAATTTCAACATCATCTTCAATGTTCTTTGCCATTTCATTTAAGTTCAAGATTAGCGCAAGAAATACTGCAACTAGAATAAGGGTAGTAGTAACGGCACCTACTGAAGCCACCGTCATCCAGCCATTACGAAAGATGTTGCTACACCCTACTCGTATATGTCTTAAAAATGTTCTAAACTTCATATGAGGGGGTTGTCCTCTCGGGGTGAGGAGCGGAAGTGGGTGCCGCGGGCCCATTGGCGGATTGCTTCGCCGGCCTTGGAGCGGTCGGTGTATGCGGTGTCGCGGACGGTCATCGTGAACTTGTCGCCGGAGACGTCTGTGGTGCGGGCTGCGATCTCTTGGAGGGTTCCCTGGTTGGAGCGCATCGTGTCGATGCTTTCGCGCATCTGGGGGATGCGGTAGCGGAGGTTTTGCTGTTCGCTCTCGTGAGCTCGCTCGAGGCGGGTGAGGCGCTGCAGTTGGTTGGTGAGCTTGGTCGTCTCGATCAGTAGCGGGTGGTCGGCTGCGAGGGCGGTGATCTCTGCGTAGTCCAGGGAGTTCTGGCTGATGTCCTCGATGCTGCGCATGTCCAGGCGTCCGCGCATGATCTGGTTGATGAACTGCGACTTCCTGGTGACGGTCTGCCACATGTAGGCGTCGAAGGACTTTTGGGTGGCCCAGCGGTGGATGGATACCCGTGATATTTTTCAGCGCCTCTTCAATTAAGTCGCGAATATCGCGGGCAGCAACGGAGGAGCGCTGGGATAAAGAGCGCACTTCTCCTGCCACTACGGCGAACCCTTTACCCTGCTCACCGGCACGCGCGGCTTCAACCGCAGCGTTAAGCGCAAGAATATTGGTTTGAAAAGCGATGCCGTCAATGATGGATGTAATTTCTGCAATCTTGCTTGAGGATAATGAAATATCATCAATAGACCCTTTCAGCGCACCGAGTTCCTGGTGGCTTTCATTGACTATCGACTGGACCTGCCCAATATACGCATTTGCTTGTTTAGCGTTATCCATGTTGTGACTGACGGTAACTGACAACTCATTCATGCTTGCCGCCGTCTCCTCCAGAGAAGAGGCCTGAGATTCAGTCCGTGAAGAGAGGTCGTCGTTACTGAATTCAAGTAAAGAACAATTGTTAATGGATATTCACTATGATTATATTACAAATCTTTTGGAAAGACAGAAACAAATCGTTGATAACTCTCATTTATCCCAAAGAGAAAAAATTACAGAAATTATTACTTTATTAATCATGGATGTGACAGAAAAAGGACCAAGTGCTAGGGTTTTCTTTAGAGAGTTGAGGCGTTTAAGCGAAGGGAGTATAGAGAAAATAAAGGCAATTAGAAAACAGATTTATTTAAACGTAGAAGCGGTAATTAACGCTGGAATAGAACAAGGGGAGTTCAGAATAGAAAGTAGTCCAGACATGCTAGCGTACGGGGGATTAGGCTTAGTACACTGAGGTGATATCTGGTATCACC
>NZ_MUXB01000176.1:0-1143 GCF_001994935.1 Herbaspirillum sp. VT-16-41 | reverse complement strand
CTCTTTATTTTTATCTTTATGCTGATTTCTCACCATTTTGTGCAACATGGCTTGTGGGACCTTAGTCCCCTAACCAGAGATCAAACATGTGCCCTCAGCAAGAAGAGTACAGAGTCCTAACTACTGGACTGCCTGGAAATTCCCTTTTCTCATTTCTTCAATATTTAAGAATATTTTTCCCATTAGGCAGAAAGAGGGACATCTGGTCCCTTTTTCAGACCGAGCTTGTTTAGGACTTGCCTGGTAGGAGAGAAGAAGCCATGTGTCCCTTCTCTGGACTCCCAGGCCCATGGAGTCCAGTTGTCCTTGGAATCCAGGAAATCGGTGAGAATGGGGTGGACGGGAAAAGAAGCTGGAAGGTAAGACTAAAAATAAAGAGCGATATCTGGGCACGGCTGAACGAGAACGGCCAACTGCTGGCCGATACGGACTGGCATATCCATACGCTTTATGACGGGCTTCTGCCGGAAGCGACGACCGTTCGTGCCACTTTCCACCGTTATGTGATCGACGCCAACCGCGATCCGGAAGGCGTCAGCCTCTATCCCGGACAGAACACCACCGGCCTCATCCCGGAAACGGATTTCGACGGCAGGGCGATCTGGCGTGACGGCGAAAAACCCGCTGCTGCCGATACGCAAAAACGGCTTGAGCATTTCCACAAGCCCTATCACGCCGCCCTGGCGGCGGAGATCAAGCGCGTGCAGGACATTCACGGCCTCGCCATTCTCTATGATTGCCACTCCATCCGCTCGCACATCCCGTTTCTGTTTCAAGTTTGGAAAGTGGATTAAAATCCCGAAATGAAAGAGAATCATTAGAAAATGATGAGGAATACCATGACATTATTACCAATCGTCCTAAAATGGCAAGGGAAAGCTTAATGGTAACGTTTAATGAACATGACCTTGATGCACTACTCTATCCAACTTCGAGTGCTTTACCGGCACAGGTGGGCAAAAGCCAAGGTGCAGGGAATGCTAATCGCTTAAGTCCGTATTCAGGATTTCCAGCAATCTCGGTTCCTGCCGGCTTCAGTGACAACGGCCTTCCAGTCGGGCTAGAACTGCTAGGGAAAGAATTCGACGAGCCAACTTTGATTAAACTAGCCTATGCTTATCAAGAAGGAACTAACCATCGAAA
>NZ_MUXB01000212.1:0-369 GCF_001994935.1 Herbaspirillum sp. VT-16-41 | reverse complement strand
TTTACTGCTGGTAAAATAAAATCCGCAAACTGCATTTCAGCTACCGGACGCATCCCATACATTGCCGCACCAATACCGACCCCAGCTATTGCTGATTCTGCTAGAGGGGTATCTAACACACGATACTCACCAAACTCATCATAGAGCCCATCAGTTGCTCGGAAAACACCACCTTTTTTCCCAACATCCTCACCTAGAATAAAGACCTTGTCATCACGTAACATTTCTTCTCTTAAAGCTAAAGTTATAGCTTGGATATAAGACATTATTGGCATGTTTTCCCCCTCCTAGTCCTCATAAACGTATTTGAGAGTATCTTCAGGCATCGAATACGGCGCTTCTTCTGCATAATCAGTAGCGTCATTAACG
>NZ_MUXB01000211.1:0-370 GCF_001994935.1 Herbaspirillum sp. VT-16-41 | reverse complement strand
CAGCACCTGGCGCGCATCGGCGCGGGCGATCACGCCCTCGGCCCCCAGTCGCGCCGGGGGGGAGGAGGGGGGGGCCTGGGTTTTGTACTTGGGGCGGGTGGGGTCCTTTGAGGGGGGGTAGATAGGGAGAGGGGCGGGGGGGGGGAGAGGGGAGGATTTGGGGGGGGGCGGGTCCTTTAAAAAAAAAAAAAAGAAGAACGGAGGGCACGACGAAGAAGCAACAAACAATAAAAACAACACAGAGATACGAAAGATCGAGAAAGCTAATTGCATAACATCCGAGGAGTCACAAGATCTGAGGCTAAAATGCATTAACAGATAGAGTGGATGCATGAGAGTGTACTATGCACGACAAGCCTACAGTGACCGA
>NZ_MUXB01000208.1:0-370 GCF_001994935.1 Herbaspirillum sp. VT-16-41 | reverse complement strand
CGTGACGTCGCGGAACGGGGACACCGCAGGCGGTGTGAAAGCAGGTTCACCAGCCAGGCGGTACAGGAATGCGGCCATCTCTGCCCGGCGAGCCGGCTCGTACGGACGGAAGGTGCCGTCCGACCAACCTCGGCTGATGCCCTGGTCCGCCATCCATTGGATCTCGCGCGCGAAGGGCTGGCTCCGGGGGACGTCGATGAAACCGGCGGCGAGGGCCGGTGCCTGTCCGACGATGAGTCCGGACCCGGCAATGGCCGCCCCGATCCCGATCAGTCCGCGCCTGCTGGGCGTGCTCTCCTGCGAATCTCCGACCACGCGTACTCCTTAGTCCAGGGCATCTGATCCTGCATTCTCGACAGTACGGGCCCGT
>NZ_MUXB01000034.1:0-1987 GCF_001994935.1 Herbaspirillum sp. VT-16-41 | reverse complement strand
TGAAGCAGCTCGACGAGCGTGCCATGCAGCTGCTGGAAGAAGTGGACCTCACCGGTTTCGCCCACACCACCACGGTGGACCTGCCCTACGGCCGCAAGCGCGCGCTGGAGATCGCCACCACCCTGGCCATGGAGCCGGAACTGATGCTGCTGGACGAGCCCACCCAGGGCATGGGCCACGAAGACGTGGACCGCGTCACGGCGCTGATCAAGAAGGTCTCGGCCGGTCGCACCATCCTCATGGTGGAACACAACATGAGCGTGATCTCCGGTATCTGCGACCGCATCAGCGTGCTGCAACGTGGCGCGCTGCTGGCCGAAGGCAGCTATGAAGAAGTTTCGCGCAATCCGCAGGTGATGGAAGCCTACATGGGCAGCACCTCGGTCGAACTGCAGGGAGCGCACTGATGAGCACCGCCACCATGAACGTCACCACCAGCACCTCGTCTTCCAACGCGCCGCTGGTACTGCAGATCAGTGACCTGCAATCCTGGTACGGCGAATCGCACATCCTGCACAACGTCGACCTGAACGTGCACCAGGGTGAAGTGGTCACGCTGCTGGGCCGCAACGGCGCCGGCCGTACCACCACGCTGCGTTCCATCATGGGCCTGGTCGGTACCCGCAAGGGATCGATCAAGATCAACGGCCAGGAAACCATCAACCTGGCCACCCACAAGATCGCCCACCACGGCGTCGGTTACTGCCCGGAAGAACGCGGCATCTTTTCCTCGCTCTCCGCTGAGGAAAACCTGATGCTGCCGCCCTTCGTCTCCAAGACCGAGAAGGGCATGTCGATCGAAGAGATCTACGACATGTTCCCCAACCTGAAGGAACGTCGCAACAGCCAGGGCACACGTCTGTCCGGTGGCGAACAGCAGATGCTGGCGGTGGCCCGCATCCTCCGCACCGGCGCCCGCCTGCTGCTGCTCGACGAGATTTCCGAAGGCCTGGCACCGGTCATCGTGCAGGCACTGGCGCGCATGATCACGACCCTGAAGGCCAAGGGCTACACCATCGTGATGGTCGAGCAGAACTTCCGCTTCGCTGCGCCCCTGGCCGATCGCTTCTATGTCATGGAACATGGCCAGATCGTCGAGTCCTTCGAGTCTTCGCAGCTGGAAGCGAAGATGCAGACCTTGAACGAACTGCTGGGCGTCTGAGTGATCGGCGTGCAAATGAGCCGTGGCGGGACCAGCGTCGGCATAAAAATATCTCCATTGTTTTTTTCGTGTTAAAACCGCTATCACTGATAATAATCATTAACTGGTCTATGTTTTAAGTATCCATAAATAAAGAAAAATTAACGTTTCTTTTTTTCCAGTTAATTATTTCACCGGTTGTACTTAAAGGAAAAGAATGACCCATACATCCTCGCAGAACCTGGGGGAACAATTCGAGCAATGCACAGGAATTATTCGTCAGGCATCGAAAGAAATATTAATGCTGCTTAATGTGCATTTTGACGAAGGGAAGGATCCTCGCTGGTTTCTTGAACAACTCGATATTGCACGTTTGAGCCTCGGCGGATGGGGCGCTGTCGCAAAACGGTTAAGGCTTAATGATGCGGAATTAACCCAATTCACCTTACAGCTACGCCATTTGCAACAACTGGTGCCCAGCAGGCGCATGGCGCGCACGATATCCATCCCGCCGGCCAGCAGCAGTTCGAGCATGTTATCCATGGAGCTCGAGCCAGCGCCGGTTTCGTTGACGAACGGCGCGGCATCATGCAGATCCGGGATTAGCGGGGTCTGGAATTTGTAGGTACGCGCGCGTGCCCACTGACGGTTACCGGTGATGGTGTTGATTTCACCGTTATGCGCCAGATAGCGGAACGGCTGTGCCAGCGGCCAGCGCGGTACGGTGTTGGTGGAGAAGCGCTGGTGGAACAGGCAAATGGCCGATTCCAGACGCAGATCCGCCAGGTCCAGGTAGAAGCGCGGCAGGTCAGCCGGCATACACAGACCTTTATAGATGTTCACCAG
>NZ_MUXB01000082.1:0-20162 GCF_001994935.1 Herbaspirillum sp. VT-16-41 | reverse complement strand
AAGAAGGTCTGCGTTTCGCTATCCGTGAAGGCGGTCGTACCGTCGGCGCCGGCGTCGTCGCCAAGATCTTCGACTAAGATCAAGCTGTAAAACACTTTGCCGCGGTGCGTAACGTATCGCGGCATTCGTGTCTCAATCGCGAGTTTTTGTAGGGGCGTAGCTCAATTGGCAGAGCGTCGGTCTCCAAAACCGAAGGTTGGGGGTTCGATGCCCTCCGCCCCTGCCACCGAATCTGGTGCAGGGTACTGAAAGTAAATATGTCTAGCCAGCCAGTTCAAACCGTCAACACCTCCAACGACAAGATCAAGATCGCACTGGCGATCGTGGCTGTGGTTGCAGGCGTGGTCGGTTTTTTTGTGTTGTCTGATCAGTCGACTCCGGTGCGTGCTGTCGCCCTGGTCGCCGGTCTGCTGGTGGCTGTGGCGTTTGCCTGGACCTCTGCACAAGGCCGCGGCTTCGTCGGTTTCGCCAAGGAATCCGTCCGCGAAACCAAGAAAGTCGTCTGGCCCACCCGCAAGGAAGCCATGCAGATCACCGCGGTGGTATTCGCCTTCGTGCTGGTCATGGCCATCTTCCTGTGGGGTACGGACAAGTTGCTCGAGTTCCTGTTGTACGACGTAATTTTGGGCTGGAAATAACATGAGCGATAGCACGCAAGACAGCGCACCGATTGGTGCGCAAAGCGTTTCAGGCGCCGGAAATAAGCGCTGGTACGTGGTGCATGCGTATTCCGGCATGGAAAAGAGCGTGCAGCGCGCGCTGACCGAGCGCATCAACCGCGCCGGCATGCAAGAACAGTTCGGCCAGATCCTGGTGCCGACTGAAGAAGTCGTTGATATGAAGAATGGTCACAAGTCGGTGACCGAGCGTCGTTTCTTCCCGGGCTATGTCCTGGTTGAGATGGAAATGACGGACGAAACCTGGCACCTGGTGAAGAACACCGCCAAAGTGACCGGTTTCATCGGCGGCAAGTCGAATCGTCCGACACCGCTGCCCCAGCGCGAAGTGGATTCGCTGCTCCGCCAGATGCAGGAAGGCGTTGAGAAGCCCCGTCCAAAGGTGCTCTACGAAGTGGGCGAAATGGTCCGCATCAAGGAAGGCCCGTTCACCGATTTCAACGGCAACGTCGAGGAAGTGAACTACGAGAAATCGCGCGTGCGCGTCTCGGTGACCATCTTCGGTCGCGCCACCCCGGTCGAACTCGAGTTCGGCCAACTGGAAAAAGTCTGATTCCGCTCCGGAATCCCGCCTTTCCCTGTCAAGTTTTCAGCGCCCGCTGGAGCGCACCGGACAAGTCATCGTCTGCCAATCCAGCAATCCGAGGAGCCCAAGTAGAAAGCCGCAAGGCCAACGAATCGGCGCTACAACTCAATCAATAAGGAGCCGTCATGGCAAAGAAGATTATTGGTTTTATCAAGCTGCAAGTGCCAGCTGGTAAAGCAAACCCGTCCCCCCCGATCGGCCCTGCGCTGGGTCAGCGCGGTCTGAACATCATGGAATTCTGCAAGGCGTTCAACGCCCAGACCCAAGGTGTTGAGCCGGGTCTGCCGATTCCGGTCGTGATCACCGCCTTCGCGGACAAGTCCTTCACCTTCGTGATGAAGACCCCGCCGGCGACCATCCTGATCAAGAAGGCTGCTGGTATCCAGAAGGGTTCCGCCAAGCCGCATACCGACAAGGTCGGCTCGATCACCCGCAAGCAAGCGGAAGAGATCGCAACCCAGAAGAAGCCGGACCTGACCGCTGCTGATCTGGAAGCTGCCGTGCGTACCATCGCTGGTTCCGCACGTTCGATGGGCATCACGGTGGAGGGTCTGTAATGGCTAAGGTATCCAAGCGCGTCAAGGCAATGAAGGAAAAGGTCGATCGTACCAAGGCCTATCCGTTCGACAACGCCGTTTCCCTGATCAAGGAATTCGCAACCGCGAAGTTCAATGAATCGATCGACGTCTCCGTCCAGCTGGGCGTGGACGCCAAGAAGTCGGACCAGGTCGTTCGTGGTTCGGTGGTGCTGCCTGCCGGTACCGGCAAGACCGTTCGCGTGGCCGTGTTCGCCTCCGGCGACAAGGCTGAAGCTGCCAAGGCAGCTGGCGCTGACGTGGTCGGCATGGAAGACCTGGCAGAGCGCGTGAAGGCCGGCGACATGCCGTTCGACATCGTCATCGCTTCGCCCGACACCATGCGTATCGTCGGTACCCTGGGCCAGATCCTGGGTCCCCGCGGCCTGATGCCTAACCCGAAGGTTGGCACCGTGACCCCCGACGTCGCTACCGCTGTCAAGAACGCCAAGGCTGGTCAGGTGCAATACCGTACCGACAAGTCCGGCATCATCCACGCTACCATCGGCCGCAAGTCGTTCTCCGATGCCGATCTGAAGGCCAATCTGCTGGCCCTGATCGATGCCCTGAACAAGGCCAAGCCGGCCAGCAGCAAGGGTGTGTACCTGCGCAAGATCGCTCTGTCGTCCACCATGGGCGCTGGCGTTCGCGTGGACCAGGCTTCCCTGGCTGCCTAAGCAAGCAATATAGTCCCCGTTTCCTCACGGAAGCGGGGCATCTCTTTGGGCTGTCGTTATTGTCTCGATAATGACGGCAGGCCTTCAAAGACCGTTGGGCGGAAGCCGGCAGCAACAAGCCGGCCAAAGTTAAAAAGGCTGTACGAAAGTTCAGTTGACCCAACGCAGATGGTGAACCCGAGCAAGTTTTGTGGTCTCAGGCAGCATTTTCAGTTTTGCCCTATGCTGCAGTGAACTCCTAAACGTCGGACGCCGTGTTCGAACCGGTGCAAGGCAAGCAGGCAGTGGCCTGTGTGGTGGCCGAGCACTATTTTTGGAGGTTGATCTTGAGTCTCAATCTGAATGACAAGAAGGCCGTCGTCGCCGAAGTTTCCGCAAAGGTTGCAACTGCGCAAACGATCGTCGTGGCCGAATACCGTGGCATCCAGGTTGGTTCCTTGACGCAACTGCGCGCACAAGCGCGTGCCCAAGGCGTGTACCTGCGCGTGTTGAAAAACACGCTGGCTCGTCGCGCTGTTGAAGGCACGAAGTTTGCCGACCTCGCCCCGCAACTGACCGGTCCGCTGATCTACTCGATCTCGGAAGATGCCGTGGCCGCTGCCAAAGTCCTGTCGGACTTTGCCAAGACCAACGACAAGCTGGTTGTGAAGGCAGGTAACTACGAAGGCAAGCAGCTGGACAAGGCTGCTGTTGCTTCGCTGGCAAACATCCCGTCTCGCGAAGTTCTGCTGGCCCAGGTCCTGGGCATGATGCAGGCTCCGGTGTCGGGCTTTGCGCGCGCTCTGGCTGCTCTGGCAGCCAAGAAGGAAGCCGAAGCCGCATGAAGCACGGCCGCCCATGGCGGCCCCGCTCTGCTGTTTCGACGCTTTCGCGTCATTACCAATCTGATGTTATTACCGAAATAAATTTAGGAGTTTCAAATGGCAATTAGCAAAGAAGACATCCTGGAAGCCGTTGGCGCGCTGTCCGTGATGGAACTGAATGACCTGGTCAAGGCATTCGAAGAGAAGTTTGGTGTTTCCGCTGCCGCTATGGCTGCTCCGGCCGCCGGTGGCGCTGCTGGTGGCGCTGCTGCTGCTGAAGAACAGACCGAATTCACCGTTGTGCTGGCTGAAGTCGGCGCCAACAAGGTCGGCGTCATCAAGGCCGTCCGTGAAATCACCGGCCTGGGTCTGAAGGAAGCCAAGGATCTGGTTGACGGTGCACCGAAGCCGGTCAAGGAAGGCATCGCCAAGGCTGACGCTGAAGCTGCCAAGAAGAAGCTGGAAGAAGCTGGCGCCAAGGCCGAACTGAAGTAATTCTCTTGCCTACCAAGGCGAGTCATTACTCCGGAGTCAAAGTGCAGAATCCCTTGAAAAAGGGATTCGGCTTTGGCTCCTTTGTCGTTTCTTATTTTTGCTGGTGGAATTGATGCGCCGCAGTGTTCGTTGTCGGGAATATTAAGCGCGATCGCAGCAAAAAACTAGGGTAGACATTTGAAGATTTGAGTGCCGATAACCCGGACCTGCTTGACCGGCAAGTCGCGCGGTTTGATCGAATCTTGAACTCTCTATCCTTCCTGTCACTCACGGAGTGTCCATGCACTACTCATTTACTGAGAAGAAGCGCATTCGCAAGTCCTTCGCGAAACGCGCAAACGTCCACAACGTTCCGTTCCTGCTCGCGACTCAGATCGAGTCGTATCAGAATTTCCTGCAACCCGAACGCATCGCATCGGAACGCAAGAACGAAGGCCTGCAATCGGCTTTCACCTCGATTTTCCCCATCGTGTCGCACAATGGTTTTGCGCGTCTCGAATTCCTGTCGTATGTGCTGGGCGCTCCGCCGTTTGATGTCAAAGAGTGCCAACAACGTGGCCTGACCTTCGCGTCCCCGCTGCGTGCCAAGGTGCGCCTGGTGATCCTGGACAAGGAATCGCCGACCAAGCCGGTCGTCAAGGAAATGAAGGAACAGGAAGTCTACATGGGCGAACTGCCCCTGATGACCACCACCGGTTCCTTCGTCATCAACGGCACCGAGCGCGTGATCGTGTCCCAGCTGCACCGCTCCCCGGGCGTGTTCTTCGAACACGACCGCGGCAAGACGCACTCGTCGGGCAAGCTGCTCTTCTCGGCCCGCATCATTCCTTACCGTGGCTCCTGGCTGGACTTCGAATTCGATCCGAAGGACATCCTGTTCTTCCGCGTCGACCGCCGCCGCAAGATGCCGGTGACGATCCTGCTGAAGGCCATCGGCATGACCTCCGAGCAGATCCTGGCGAACTTCTTCGTCTTCGACAACTTCAACCTGCACGCCGAAGGCGCGGACATGGAGTTCGTCTCCGAGCGCCTGCGCGGTGAAGTCGCACGTTTCGACATCACCGACAAGTCGGGCAAGGTGATGGTCGCCAAGGACAAGCGCATCAACGCCAAGCACGTGCGTGACATCGAAGCCGCCGGCATCAAGCACATCTCCGTGCCTGAAGACTATCTGCTGGGCCGCGTCCTGGCCAAGAACATCGTCGATCCGGACACCGGCGAAGTCGTCGCCAGCGCCAACGACGAGCTGACCGAAGACCTGCTGGCCAAGCTGCGCGAAGCCAACATCTCGGCCATCCAGACCCTGTACACCAACGATCTGGACCAGGGCGGCTACATTTCGCAGACCCTGCGCACCGACGACACCGCCGACCAGACCGCCGCACGCGTGGCGATCTATCGCATGATGCGTCCTGGCGAACCGCCGACCGAAGAGTCCGTGGAAGCCCTGTTCAACGGCCTGTTCTACAGCGAAGACCGCTACGACCTGTCGGCCGTGGGCCGCATGAAGTTCAACCGTCGCGTCGGTCGCGATGAGCTGACCGGCACCATGACGCTGTCCAATGACGACATCCTGGCCGTCATCAAGATCCTGGTCGAACTGCGTAACGGCCGTGGCGAAGTCGATGACATCGACCACCTGGGTAACCGTCGCGTGCGTTGCGTTGGCGAACTGGCCGAGAACCAGTTCCGTGCCGGCCTGGTGCGCGTGGAGCGCGCCGTCAAGGAACGCCTGGGCCAGGCCGAAGCGGACAACCTGATGCCGCACGACCTGATCAACTCCAAGCCGATCTCGGCTGCCATCCGTGAGTTCTTCGGTTCCTCGCAGCTGTCGCAGTTCATGGACCAGACCAACCCGCTGTCGGAAATCACGCACAAGCGTCGCGTTTCCGCCCTGGGCCCTGGCGGTCTGACCCGCGAACGCGCCGGCTTCGAAGTGCGCGACGTGCACCCGACCCACTACGGCCGCGTCTGCCCGATCGAGACGCCTGAAGGCCCGAACATCGGCCTGATCAACTCGCTGGCGCTGTACGCCCGCCTGAACGAATACGGCTTCCTGGAAACCCCGTATCGCAAGGTCGAGGGCAGCAAGGTCACCAACCAGATCGACTACCTGTCGGCCATCGAAGAAGGTCGTTACGTGATCGCCCAGGCGAACGCGACCATCGACGGCGAAGGCAAGCTGTCCGATGAACTGGTGTCGGCCCGTGAAGCCGGCGAAACCATCCTGGTCTCGCCCGAGCGCGTGCAGTACATGGACGTGGCCCCGGGCCAGGTGGTGTCGGTGGCAGCTTCGCTGATTCCGTTCCTGGAACACGATGACGCGAACCGTGCACTGATGGGCGCCAACATGCAACGCCAGGCCGTACCTTGCCTGCGTCCGGAAAAGCCGCTGGTCGGCACCGGCATCGAGCGTACCGTGGCGGTTGACTCCGGTACCACCGTGCAAGCGCTGCGTGGCGGTGTGGTGGACTATGTCGATGCAGGCCGTGTGGTGATCCGCGTCAACGACGACGAGGCGCAAGCCGGCGAAGTCGGTGTGGACATCTACAACCTGATCAAGTACACCCGTTCCAACCAGAACACCAACATCAACCAGCGTCCGATCGTCAAGATCGGTGACCGCGTCGCCAAGCACGACGTGATCGCCGACGGCGCCTCGACCGACATGGGCGAGCTGGCACTGGGCCAGAACATGCTGGTGGCCTTCATGCCCTGGAACGGCTACAACTTCGAAGACTCGATCCTGATCTCCGAAAAGGTCGTGGCCGATGACCGCTACACCTCGATCCACATCGAGGAACTGTCGGTGGTCGCCCGTGACACCAAGCTGGGTGCTGAAGAAATCACCCGCGACATCTCCAACCTGGCCGAGAACCAGCTGGCGCGTCTGGATGAATCGGGCATCGTCTACATCGGCGCTGAAGTCGAAGCCGGCGACACCCTGGTCGGTAAGGTCACCCCGAAGGGCGAGACCCAGCTGACTCCGGAAGAAAAGCTGCTGCGCGCGATCTTCGGCGAGAAGGCTTCTGACGTGAAGGACACCTCCCTGCGCGTGCCCTCGGGCATGGTCGGCACCGTGATCGACGTGCAGGTGTTCACCCGCGAAGGCATCCAGCGCGACAAGCGCGCCCAGCAGATCATCGACGATGAACTCAAGCGCTATCGCCTGGACCTGAACGACCAGCTGCGTATCGTGGAAGGCGATGCCTTCCAGCGTCTGGAACGCCTGCTGATCGGCAAGGTCGCCAATGGCGGCCCCAAGAAGCTGGTCAAGGGCACCAAGCTGGACAAGGCCTACCTGGACGATCTGGACAAGTTCCACTGGTTCGACATCCGTCCGGCCGACGATGACATCGCCAACGCCCTGGAAGCCATCAAGGAATCCATCGCCGAGAAGCGTCACCAGTTCGACCTGGCCTTCGAAGAGAAGCGCAAGAAGCTGACCCAGGGCGACGAATTGCCGCCGGGCGTGCAGAAGATGGTCAAGGTCTACCTGGCCGTGAAGCGTCGCCTGCAGCCAGGCGACAAGATGGCCGGTCGTCACGGTAACAAGGGTGTGGTTTCCCGCATCCTGCCGATCGAAGACATGCCGCACATGGCCGACGGTACCCCCGCCGACATCGTGCTGAACCCGCTGGGCGTGCCTTCGCGTATGAACGTCGGTCAGGTGTTGGAAGTTCACCTGGGTTGGGCTGCCAAGGGTCTGGGCCTGCGTCTGGGCGAAATGGTGCAGGCACAAGCCAAGATCGCCGAACTGCGCAAGTTCCTGACCACGATCTACAACGAATCCGGCAAGCAGGAAGAGCTGGACAAGTTCAGCGACGAGGAAATCGTCGAGCTGGTGGAAAACCTGAAGAAGGGCGTGCCCTTCGCGACCCCGGTGTTCGACGGTGCGCACGAGGACGAAACCCGCCGCATGCTGGACCTGGCCTACCCGGATCCGATCGCCAAGCAGCTGGGCATGACCCCGTCCAAGAACCAGGTCACCATGTATGACGGCCGTACCGGTGAAGCCTTCGAGCGTACCGTGACGGTGGGCTACATGCACTACCTGAAGCTGCACCACCTGGTCGACGACAAGATGCACGCACGTTCCACCGGCCCGTACTCGCTGGTGACCCAGCAACCGCTGGGCGGCAAGGCACAGTTCGGCGGCCAGCGTTTCGGCGAAATGGAAGTGTGGGCACTGGAAGCCTATGGCGCCTCCTACGTCCTACAGGAAATGCTGACCGTCAAGTCCGACGACGTGAACGGCCGTACCAAGGTCTACGAGAACCTGGTCAAGGGCGATCACGTGATCGACGCCGGCATGCCGGAATCCTTCAACGTGTTGGTGAAGGAAATCCGCTCGCTGGGTATCGACATCGACCTGGAACGCGAATGATGTAAAGGGGTGCGCGGCGCAGGCTGCGCACCCCGCCGGTCTTTCCGGCGAAGCGAGAATTCAGTATCAGCGAATCACGAGATTCAAGAGAAGTACGGCAGTAAGCTGGGGAGGTCTGTCCCGGTATCGAGCGGCACCACGAAACAGCGCTTTCGTTGGCTCTCCCGCCGATGCGAACAGGGTTAAGCAGGGTGAACCGGCCACACGTAAATTTAGTTTTTTCACGCCAACCTGGAGTGATACATGAAAGCACTGCTCGATCTATTCAAGCAAGTCCAGCAAAACGAACAATTCGACGCGATCAAGATCGGTCTGGCTTCGCCTGACAAGATCCGCTCGTGGTCCTTCGGCGAAGTCAAGAAGCCGGAAACCATCAACTACCGTACCTTCAAGCCCGAGCGCGATGGCCTGTTCTGCGCCAAGATCTTTGGCCCCATCAAGGACTACGAGTGCCTGTGCGGCAAGTACAAGCGCCTGAAGCACCGCGGCGTGATCTGCGAGAAGTGTGGCGTGGAAGTGACCCTGGCCAAGGTGCGCCGTGAGCGCATGGGCCACATCGAGCTGGCTTCCCCCACTGCCCACATCTGGTTCCTGAAGTCGCTGCCATCCCGTCTGGGCATGGTGCTGGACATGACCCTGCGCGACATCGAGCGCGTGCTGTACTTCGAAGCCTATGTCGTGACCGATCCCGGCATGACCCCGCTGAAGAAGTGCCAGATCATGTCCGAAGACGACTACGCCGCCAAGTACGAAGAGTACGGTGACGACTTCATCGCCTTCATGGGCGCCGAAGGTATCCGCGAACTGCTGCGCTCGATCGACATCGACCGCGAAGCGGAAACCCTGCGCCAGGAACTCAAGGACTCCAAGTCCGAAGCCAAGATCAAGAAGTACGCCAAGCGCCTGAAGGTGTTGGAGGCGTTCCAGCGCTCGGGCATCAAGCCTGAGTGGATGATCATGGAAGTGCTGCCCGTGCTGCCGCCGGAACTGCGTCCGCTGGTGCCGCTGGATGGCGGCCGCTTCGCGACTTCCGACCTGAACGACCTGTATCGCCGCGTGATCAACCGCAATAATCGCCTCAAGCGATTGATGGAGCTGCGCGCACCTGAAATCATCACGCGCAACGAAAAGCGCATGCTGCAGGAAGCGGTTGACTCGCTGCTGGACAACGGTCGTCGCGGCAAGGCCATGACCGGCGCCAACAAGCGCCCGCTGAAGTCGCTGGCCGAAATGATCAAGGGCAAGGGCGGTCGTTTCCGTCAGAACCTGCTGGGCAAGCGCGTGGACTACTCGGGCCGTTCGGTCATCGTGGTGGGTCCGCAGCTGAAGCTGCACCAGTGCGGCCTGCCCAAGCTGATGGCCCTGGAACTGTTCAAGCCCTTCATCTTCAACAAGCTGGAACTGATGGGTCTGTCGACCACCATCAAGGCTGCCAAGAAGCTGGTGGAAGCACAGGAACCAGTGGTCTGGGACATCCTGGAAGAAGTCATCCGCGAACACCCGGTCATGCTGAACCGCGCGCCGACCCTGCACCGTCTGGGCATCCAGGCGTTCGAGCCGGTCCTGATCGAAGGCAAGGCGATCCAGCTGCACCCGCTGGTCTGCGCGGCGTTCAACGCCGACTTCGACGGCGACCAGATGGCCGTCCACGTTCCGCTGTCGATCGAAGCGCAGATGGAAGCCCGCACCCTGATGCTGGCCTCCAACAACATCCTGTTCCCGTCCAACGGCGAACCGTCCATCGTGCCGTCCCAGGATATCGTGCTGGGTCTGTACTATGCCACCCGTGAAGCCATCAACGGCAAGAACGAAGGCATGATGTTCCAGGACGTCTCGGAAGTGATCCGCGCCTACGACAACAAGGAAGTCGAGCTGGCGACCCGTATCACGGTGCGTATCGTCGAACATCCGAAGGACCCGGTCACCGGCGAATTCGTGCGTACCGTCAAGCGCTACGAGACCACCATCGGCCGCGCCATCCTCTCCGAGATCCTGCCCAAGGGCCTGCCGTTCTCGGTGCTGAACCGCGCGCTGAAGAAGAAGGAAATCTCCAAGCTGATCAACACGTCCTTCCGCAAGTGCGGTCTGCGTGCCACCGTCGTGTTTGCCGACCAGCTGATGCAGTCGGGCTTCCGCCTGGCGACCCGCGCCGGTATCTCGATCTGCGTGGACGACATGCTGGTGCCGCCGCAAAAGGCTACCCTGATCGCCGCTGCCGAGTCCGAAGTCAAGCAGATCGAGCAGCAGTACTCCTCCGGTCTGGTGACCGCGGGCGAGCGCTACAACAAGGTCGTGGACATCTGGGGCAAGGCCGGCGACGAAGTCGGCAAGGCCATGATGGACCAGCTGAAGGTGGAAGACGTCGTCACGCGCGAAGGCAAGAAGACCACCCAGGAGTCCTTCAACGCGATCTACATGATGGCCGACTCCGGCGCCCGTGGTTCGGCCGCCCAGATCCGCCAGCTGGCTGGTATGCGCGGCCTGATGGCCAAGCCTGACGGCTCCATCATCGAGACGCCGATTACCGCGAACTTCCGCGAAGGCCTGAACGTGTTGCAGTACTTCATCTCGACGCACGGCGCCCGTAAGGGTCTGGCCGACACCGCGCTGAAGACCGCCAACTCCGGTTACCTGACCCGTCGTCTGGTGGACGTGACCCAGGATCTGGTCGTGATCGAAGACGATTGCGGCACCTCCAACGGTTCGGCCATGAAGGCGCTGGTCGAAGGCGGTGAAGTCATCGAAGCCCTGCGCGACCGTATCCTGGGCCGCGTGGCAGCGACCGACATCGTCAATCCGGAAGATCAAGCCACCCTGTTCGAAGCCGGCACCCTGCTGGATGAAGACAAGGTCGAAGAGATCGAACGCATGGGCATCGACGAAGTCAAGGTCCGCACCCCGCTGACCTGCGACACCCGTTATGGTCTGTGCGCCAAGTGCTATGGCCGCGACCTGGGCCGTGGCCTGCTGGTCAACTCCGGCGAAGCCGTCGGCGTGGTGGCAGCGCAGTCCATCGGTGAGCCGGGTACCCAGCTGACCATGCGTACCTTCCACATCGGTGGTGCGGCGTCGCGTGCAGCAGTCGCCTCCTCGGTGGAAGCCAAGTCCAACGGTACCGTGCGCTTCACCGCCACGATGCGTTATGTGACCAATGGCAAGGGTGAACAGATCGTCATTTCCCGTTCCGGCGAAGTGTTGATTACCGACGACCTGGGTCGTGAGCGCGAGCGTCACAAAGTGCCGTACGGCGCCACCCTGATCGTCAAGGATGGCATGACCATCAAGGCTGGTACCGCACTGGCGACCTGGGATCCGCTGACCCGTCCTATCATCACCGAGTACTCCGGTACCGTGAAGTTCGAGAACGTGGAAGAAGGCTCCACCGTGGCCAAGCAGATCGACGAAGTCACCGGTCTGTCGACCCTGGTGGTCATCGATGCGAAGCGTCGCGGTCCGTCTTCCAAGGTCATGCGTCCGCAGGTCAAGCTGTTGAACGAACAGGGCGAAGAAGTGAAGATCGCCGGCACCGAACACTCGGTGACCATCGGCTTCCAGGTCGGCGCACTGATCACCGTCAAGGACGGTCAGCAGGTGCATGTGGGTGAAGTGCTGGCCCGTATCCCGACCGAATCGCAGAAGACCCGTGACATTACCGGTGGTCTGCCGCGCGTGGCCGAACTGTTCGAAGCACGTTCGCCCAAGGACGCCGGCATGCTGGCCGAAGTCACTGGTACCGTTGCTTTCGGCAAGGAAACCAAGGGCAAGCAGCGTCTGGAAATCACAGACATGGAAGGCACCAAGCACGAGTTCCTGATCACCAAGGACAAGCAGGTGCTGGTGCACGATGGCCAGGTGGTGAACAAGGGCGAAATGATCGTGGACGGTCCGGCCGACCCGCAGGACATCCTGCGTCTGCTGGGTATCGAAGCGCTGGCCCGTTACATCGTCGACGAAGTGCAGGACGTGTACCGTCTGCAGGGCGTGAAGATCAACGACAAGCACATCGAAGTGATCGTGCGCCAGATGCTGCGCCGCGTGCAAGTGGTGGAGCCGGGCGACACCAACTACATCACCGGTGAGCAGGTCGAGCGCTCCGAACTGCTGGACGAAAACGACCGCGTGAACGCCGAAGGCAAGATCCCGGCGACCTACGAAAACGTGCTGCTGGGTATTACCAAGGCATCGCTGTCGACCGACTCCTTCATCTCGGCCGCATCGTTCCAGGAAACCACCCGCGTGCTGACCGAAGCCGCGATCATGGGCAAGAAGGACGGCCTGCGCGGTCTGAAGGAAAACGTCATCGTCGGCCGCCTGATCCCGGCGGGTACCGGCCTGGCCTTCCACCGCGCCCGCAAGGAAAAGGATGCATGGGAAGCCGAAGAGCGCGCAGCACTGCTCGAAGCCGAACGTGCCTCCCGCTCCGAGTTCGGCGACGAGGAAGTCTCCTCGGCCGAATCCTTCGGCGGTGTCGAAGGCGAAGCGTAAGCACTGCATCGTCAGGGTGGCCGGCAGGATGGGCCACCCGGCAATGAACGCCAGCAGGACAGAACGGCGTCGGAAGCAATTCCGGCGCCTTTTTTTTCGTCCGTGCGACGCGCATCATCACCCTGTTCGTGGTGGGGGCACAGGGGACAGACATTGCCAAGGATGAGTGAATGTCCTATCATCTCCAGATAATAATTATTCTCATCTGTGACAGTCTGAGGGACCCGGCACAGCTTACGTCGCGGCCTGCGCCAGCAGGTCGTTTTCATTCCAAGAGGTAGCCAGCAATCGCTAGTAACCGAACCTGATCAAGGGGTGGTTACCAGTGTTTCCATGCAAATCGAGGTGTGCAGCGGCCGTGTTGATGGCGCTGCAGCAGTGGCTATGCGCCGGCGCTTTCGCGCAATCGTCCGACCAGCAATCCAGTCAACCAGACCCATCCATCGTCCTGGCCCAGGCTGGCAGCAAGAAGCTGCAGGACGTGGTGGTGACGGCCAATCGTTCCGGCAGTACCGATCTTGATCACGCGGCGGCGACCGTCTCGGTGATCACGTCGGAGGAAATGGAAGACCATAACGCCAGGGACATCAAGGATGCCTTGCGCTATGAGCCCGGTGTCGAGGTACGACGCTCGGTCTACCGGATGTCGGGCATCACCGGCGCGACTGCCACGACCGGGCGGGGCGGTAACGAAGGCATCAGCATTCGCGGCCTGGATGGCAACCGGGTGCTGATGCTGGAGGACGGCATCAGCATGCCGCGCGCCTTCAGCCAGGGCGTGGCCAGCGTAGGGCGGGGCGCCACGACCGATACCGAACTGTATCGCCGCATCGAGGTCTTGCGCGGGCCGGCCTCCTCGCTCTACGGTAGCGATGGTCTGACCGGGGCGGTCAATTTCATCACCAAGGACCCCTCGGACCTGCTCGATGTGTTCGGCAAAAGCAGCTATTTCTCGTTCAAACCTTCCTACGACAGCGCGGACCACAGTTTCGGTGCAGCAGCCAGCGCCGCCTGGGGCGGCGATCAATGGCAGGCGATGCTGGTCCTCAATGTCCGCCATGGCGAGGAGACCGACAACAAGGGCAGCAACGACGTGCGCGGCAGCGCCCGCACCACGCCCGATCCGATGAGTTATACCAACCGGTCGGCATTGGGCAAACTGGTGTATCGGCCCAATGGGGTGGACAGCTTCAAGCTCACTCTGCAGGCCACCGAAGAGCGCGACAGCGGCGAGAGTCTCTCGGCACTCGGCACTGGTATCACCGACTACCGTACCAACAGCAAGGCCAAGGGCCAGCGTGCCACGCTGGCTTACGAGCACGCAGATGCGGAGCAGCCCTGGATACAGAAGATCAAGGCCAGTCTCAGCTACCGCAATGCCGATACCGACCAGACCACCTACGAGGCCGGTACCAGCACGCCATCTCTGGTGCGGCCACGATTCCGTGAAGTGTCCTACCGTGACCAGATGCTCGCCGGCAGCGTCCTGGCCGAGAGCAATTTCGGCACGGATGCTTGGCGCCACAAGCTGGTCTACGGGCTGGACCTGAGCCTGTCCACCTTGCAGGTCAACGCCAACGGCACCGGCTGGAGCAGCTGCACAGGCACCCAGTACTGCCAGTACTTCCCCAAGACCGAGTACACGCAACTGGGAGCCTATGTGCAGGATGAAATGCGGACCGGCGCCCTGACCACCATCGCCGGCCTGCGCTTTGATGCTTATGAGCTCAAGCCCAAGGCCAGCGCCAAGTACGATGCCCAGGCCGTCGCCAACGGCCAGCCGGCAGTGAGCAGCCGCGACAGCGCCTTTTCGCCCCGCCTGGCCTTCCTGGTCGAGGTGACACCGGGCTTCATTCCCTATGTCCAATACGCGCGTGGCTTCCGATCCCCCTCGCCGCAGGAGGTCAATTCCTTCTTCAACAATACCGTCTACAGGCAGGTCTCCAATCCTGACCTCAAGCCCGAGACCAGCAACACGGTGGAACTGGGTGTGCGCGGCAAGCTGGCGGCAGGCCCCGGTGCCCTGCGTTACAGCGCTGCTGCCTACAAAGGGAACTACCGCAACTTCATCGACCTGGTGACGGTGGGGGGCAACCTGACGGTGGCCAATCCCACCATCTTCCAGTATCGCAATGCGGCCAAGGCCGAGATCCACGGGCTGGAAGCCCGCATCGACTACCAGCTCGACAATGGCTTCACGCTCAAGAGCGGCTTCGCCTGGACCAAGGGGACCACCACCAGCAATGGCGTGGAGCAGGGGCTGGAGTCGGTGGCGCCGCTGTCGGTGGTGACAGGCCTGCGCTATGAACGCAGTCGGCAATGGTTCGCGCAGGCAGACCTGATCTACAACGCCGCCAAGAAGAAAGCGGACATTCCAACGGCGACCAACTTCGTCTCGCCTTCGTTCTTTGTAGCCGACCTCTCGGGTGGCTATCACCTGACGCCCAACATGACCGTCACCGCCGGCATCCGCAATCTGTTCGATCGCAAGTACTGGAGCTGGACCGACATCCGGGGGCTGTCGCTGGCTGACAGCGCAGTCAACAAGGATGCCTACACCGAGCCCGGTCGCAGCTTCAACGTCAGCTTGAAGATCGAATACTGAATCATCCGCACGTATGAAAGGAATTTCCATGAACCGACCTAAGCAAACCACCCGTCTGCATACTTTGGGCTTGCTGCTGGCGGCGACGCTGGCCGCAGCCGGCTGTGCCAATACGGCGCCCACGCTGGCCCAACGCTGGTCCCAGCTGCACCAGGCACAGCCCAAGCTGCATCCGCGCGATGCCGCCCGCCAACTGGGCGTGTCCGAAGCCCAACTGCTGGCGGCCGGCACCACCTGGCAGGCCACGCGGCTGGGGGCCGATGCCAAGGACACCCAGGCTCTCTACGAGCACCTCCCCGAACTGGGGCGCATCAAGGCCATCACCCGCAATGACGATGTGGTGCTGGAACGTGCTGGTGAGGTGGCGCCGATACGCCGCGACGAGCAGGGCAGGGCGGTGCCGGGCACCGGCCTGGCCGGCGGCGCCATCGACCTGCGCTTCGGCGCTGCGCAGTGGGGCAGCGCGTTCGCCGTGGTCCAGCCAGGGCGAGACGGCAAGACCAGCCGCAGCCTGCAGTTCTTCGATCGCCATGGGCAGGCGGTGCACAAGATCTATCTCGACAATGACCAGCATGTCGCTGACTTCGAGCGGCTGGTCAGCCAGTTCCGCTTGCCCGACCAGCGGGCCGCGCTGCAGGTGGAGCCCTTGCCGGCGTCTGCCCCCTCTGTGCGTGGCAACCCCTCTTCGGCCGATATCGCCGAACTGCGCCAGTCGTGGCAGGAGCTGACCGACGTACACCAGTTCCCGCGCCTGCTGCGGGAACTGAAGCTCAGCCGCGAACAGGCGCTGGAGCTGATTGGTAGCCAATCCGCCTGGCGCATCGGACCGCAGGCCCTGCAGCTGCTCATCGAGGATGCCAGGTCGCGGCATCAGCCGATCATGGTGTTCGTCAGCAATAGTGGCATGACGCAGATCTACAGTGGCCTCATCGACCAGACTGCGATCAAGGGGGAGTGGTACAACGCATCGGCTGCCGACTTCGAGCTGCATGTGCGCAGCGGCGCGATTCATCATGGTTGGGTGGTACGTCGGCCTACCGACCATGGCATCGTCACCTCGGTGGAGTTCTACGATGCAGCCGGACGCCACCTGGTCAATTTCTTCTCGCGCCGGGACCGCGGCCAGCCAGAAACCGAACAATGGCGCCGCATGGTGGCAGACTTGCCCCGCACCTGATCACGGCCTCTATTGCAAGCTGGAAAACATTGCCGTTTTGCCACTGTAAAACCGTGGTGAAATGGCCATAGACGGCCTGAAATCCGCGCCAAAGGCCGCTCCCGGTTGACCCGCTGGTATTTCAGGCATATACTCGCGAGTTCTCGAATTTAGGCTCTCCCGGGCTTATGCGTTCTTTGGTCTGAATCATCGCTTCTGCGACGCTGATCTCCCTTCCGGTCTTAAATCCGATACGCGCGTAGTCTTCGCGCAAGAGTTTCCTGTGTGGTTCCGGGCAACCGATTCCGGAACCTGTTTTCAATGTTGTACTTTGTTGGATTAAAACGATGCCAACCATCAATCAACTGATTAGCAAACCACGTGTCCGCGCGATCGTGAAGAGCAAATCGCCGGCGCTGGAAAACAGCCCGCAGAAGCGCGGTGTTTGCACCCGCGTCTACACCACCACCCCGAAGAAGCCGAACTCGGCGCTGCGTAAGGTGGCCAAGGTGCGTCTGACCAACGGTTTCGAAGTCATTTCGTACATCGGCGGTGAAGGCCACAACCTGCAAGAACACAGCGTCGTGCTGATCCGCGGCGGCCGTGTGAAGGACTTGTAAGCAAGCTCGCTCGAAGTACGGTGCCAAGCGCGCCAAGGCAGCGAAGAAGTAATAATTGGTGTTTATCATGACGCACTGCGTCGTGTGAACAGACTCAGAGTCGGTCCAGGTCGGGCCGAGTAAGTGGAAGCCATGATGGCTCTCCGCGAGTGCAGGCGAAGTTGAAGCAGGGTTCGCCCACTCAACTGAAGATTGAAAGGAATCGAAATGCCACGTCGTCGTGAAGTCCCCAAGCGGGAAATTCTGCCGGATCCGAAGTTCGGCAACGTTGAAGTCGCCAAGTTTGTGAACGTGCTGATGCTGTCGGGCAAGAAGTCCGTCGCTGAAAACATCATCTACGGTGCCTTCGACTACATCCAGACCAAGTCGGGCAAGGACCCGCTGGAAGTGTTCTCCGCAGCCCTGAACAACTGCAAGCCGATGGTGGAGGTGAAGTCCCGCCGCGTCGGTGGCGCCAACTACCAGGTGCCCGTTGAAGTGCGTCCGGTGCGCCGTATGGCCCTGTCGATGCGCTGGTTGCGTGAAGCCGCCAACAAGCGCAGCGAAAAGTCGATGCCGCAGCGCCTGGGTGGTGAACTGATGGAAGCCGCCGAAGGCCGTGGCGGCGCCATGAAGCGTCGTGATGAAGTGCACCGCATGGCAGAAGCGAACAAGGCGTTCTCGCACTTCCGCTTCTAACAAAGACTGGGCCAGTGCCTCTCTATCCGGGAGTGCCTTGGTCTGCATCTTAAATTGGTTCGAGCCGAGCGTTTATTTGAAAAAAATGACGCTCGGTTTCGTGCATTAAAGACTTAGGAATAAATCATGGCTCGCAAGACCCCCATTGAGCGCTACCGCAACATCGGTATCTCCGCGCACATCGATGCTGGCAAAACCACCACGACCGAGCGCGTGCTGTTTTACACCGGTGTGAACCACAAGATCGGTGAAGTGCACGACGGCGCCGCCACCATGGACTGGATGGAACAGGAACAAGAGCGTGGTATCACCATCACCTCCGCTGCGACCACCTGTTACTGGAAGGGCATGGCGAACAATTTCCCGGCCCACCACATCAACATCATCGACACCCCGGGCCACGTTGACTTCACCATCGAAGTCGAACGTTCGATGCGCGTGCTCGACGGCGCCTGCATGGTCTACTGCGCAGTCGGCGGCGTGCAGCCCCAGTCGGAAACTGTGTGGCGTCAGGCCAACAAGTACAAGGTCCCGCGTCTGGCCTTCGTCAACAAGATGGACCGTACCGGTGCCAACTTCTTCAAGGTCTACGACCAGATGCGCGCCCGCCTGAAGGCCAACCCGATCCCGATGCAAGTGCCTATCGGTGCCGAAGAAAACTTCGAAGGCGTGATCGACCTGGTCAAGATGCGCGCGATCTACTGGGACGATGCTTCCCAGGGCATGAAGTTCGACTACCGCGACATCCCCGAGCATCTGAAGGCTGACGCCCAGAAATGGCGCGAAAACCTGGTCGAAACCGCTGCTGAAGCATCGGAAGACCTGATGAACAAGTACCTGGAAGAAGGCGACCTGACCGAAGCCGAAATCAAGGGCGCCATCCGTCAACGCACCATCTCCGGCGAAATCGTCCCGATGATGTGCGGTACCGCCTTCAAGAACAAGGGCGTGCAAGCCATGCTGGACGGCGTGATCGAGTACCTGCCGTCGCCGGTGGACATTCCCCCGGTTCCGGGCCTGAACGAAGATGACGAGCCGGTCGTGCGCGAAGCCAAGGACGACGAGAAGTTTTCCGCCCTGGCCTTCAAGATCGCTACCGACCCGTTCGTTGGTCAGCTGTGCTTCATCCGCTGCTACTCCGGTACCCTGAACTCGGGCGACACCGTGCTGAACTCGGTGAAGTCGAAGAAGGAACGTATCGGCCGTATCGTTCAGATGCACGCCAACCAGCGTGAAGAAATCAAGGAAATGATGGCCGGTGACATCGCCGCCGTCGTGGGCCTGAAGGACACCACCACCGGTGACACCCTGTGCGACGACAAGGCAATGGTCGTGCTGGAACGCATGGTCTTCCCGGAGCCGGTGATCTCGCAGGCTGTCGAGCCCAAGACCAAGGCCGACCAGGAAAAGATGGGCCTGGCCCTGAACCGCCTGGCTGCTGAAGATCCGTCCTTCCGCGTGCGTACCGACGAAGAATCGGGCCAGACCATCATCGCCGGTATGGGCGAGCTGCACCTGGACATCATCGTTGACCGCATGAAGCGTGAATTCAACGTTGAAGCCACCGTCGGCAAGCCGCAGGTGGCTTACCGCGAAACCATTCGCAAGACCTGCGAAGAATCCGAAGGCAAGTTCGTCAAGCAGTCGGGTGGTCGTGGTCAATACGGTCACGTCGTGCTGAAGATCGAGCCGCAAGAAGCCGGCAAGGGCTTCGAGTTCGTCGACGCCATCAAGGGTGGTACCGTTCCTCGCGAATTCATCCCGGCCGTTGAAAAGGGTGTGCGTGAAACCCTGAACACCGGCGTGCTGGCCGGTTACCCGGTGGTTGACGTGAAGGTCACCCTGTTCTTCGGTTCGTACCACGACGTGGACTCGAACGAAAACGCCTTCCGCATGGCCGGCTCGATGGCCTTCAAGGACGGTTGCCGTCGCGCCAGCCCGGTCATCCTGGAACCGATGATGGCTGTCGAAGTGGAAACCCCGGAAGACTACGCCGGTACCGTGATGGGCGACCTGTCGTCCCGCCGCGGTATGGTGCAAGGCATGGATGAAATCGCCGGCGGCGGTGGCAAGATCATCAAGGCCGAAGTGCCTCTGTCGGAAATGTTCGGTTACTCGACCACGCTGCGTTCGGCCACTCAAGGTCGCGCAACCTACTCGATGGAATTCAAGCATTACTCCGAAGCGCCCAAGAACGTGATCGACGCAATCGTCACCTCCAAGGCCAAGTAAGTTGCAGCAAGGGCGGTCTCTTCCGTGTGGAAGGGATCGCCGGCTGGATCACCAGCCAATCATTGAATATTGAACATCGAACACATCGTTCTTTTGAAGGAAATTTAAAATGGCAAAAGGCAAGTTTGAACGGACCAAGCCGCACGTGAACGTCGGCACCATCGGTCACGTTGACCACGGCAAGAC
>NZ_MUXB01000150.1:0-1144 GCF_001994935.1 Herbaspirillum sp. VT-16-41 | reverse complement strand
GCTTACTTCACCACCGGCGGTTCTTCAAAAGGGGGGAAGGGGGCCGGGCTGGGGACGGGCCACTCCAGGGCCTCGGCGCCATCCCCGGGGCTGGCTTCGGCCTTCTGGCCGCCAGAACGGGAGAGGGGCGGGGAGGGGAAGAGGGGAGAACTTGGGGGGCGGCGGATCATTTAAAAAAAAAAAAACACAAACACAATCAACCGGCGCACAACTCAGAACACAAGAGCCACTCTTTCCACATGCACCGCTCCATCAACTCCTACTCTGTGCTAACCACTTCAGCTCCCACTCAATATGTTACACCAACCCAGTCCTCCAGTAGAAGAATCGCAGCAAGACAACCCACACTACTAGTCACATATGATACTGCAGGTAGTAAACCAAGCAATGCAGAAGTGGGAAAGCATCCAGGGTTAGAAATAATCTTTGCCTTTATAATCTCCTCTTTATAAATCTCGGACAATCCGTAAACTGCTTCATCTAATATTTCCTGTGGTGCCGCTTCTTTACCATACCAGGTTAGATACGCTTCACGAGCATGTAGGCGTAAGTCCCCGGATAAATCAATGCATTGTACATTTGATTCTTGGAATTGTGGTACTAAATCTTTTGCAACCCCAGCAGGTGTAGCAAGAAAAACAACATCTATTTCATCTTTTAATCTATTAATATTTAATTCTTCCATTGGGTCATCATAAAATTCTGTTAAATGCGGATAAACAGATGTAATTTGATCCCCATATTGTGAATGTGAAATGATCTGTTTTATTTTCATTCTCAACAGTTTCTTTTATATCATTACGATAAGATTCGGGAAACCTTCTATCGTGCAAATCCCAAAATCCTGCAAAATGATCTTTTAGTATTTCTTTTATAACACCTGTACCTTTTTTCATCATCTTTGTTCTCTCCATCAGTAATAGTTAAATTTTAACATAAACTTATCCACAACCAAGAAATTTTATAGTTTCCTAAACAAGAACAAAGGCGCAAGCGCCCGTTTAGCGACGTACGGACTGGACTGAGCCGTAGGAGATTAGATGAACTTGATTTTACGAATGTAAAATCTTAGTGAATCTTATGCTGGAAGCGAAAAGGAAACACGACGTACGGAGTGAGTCGATGTTGACTTATCGCACGGAGG
>NZ_MUXB01000206.1:0-370 GCF_001994935.1 Herbaspirillum sp. VT-16-41 | reverse complement strand
CCCTTCATAGCTAAAATTGTGTCATAAGGGGTCATGTCTACTTCGAAATCACTATGCTCCGAGAGAATTTCTCCATGATAAGTAGGAATACCAAATTTTCTTGCCCGGTACAATTGATCATCGGATGTATCGGTAATCAAGACCGAAGCCCCCATATCTTTTAAATGCTGTGCAAAAGCAATCGAAAAACTACTAGCACCCACCATCACAACACCTGAAGAGTTGGTATTAGCCAAACCCAGCTTTCGAGCAATGGGACCGATAGAAAAACCATGAGCACAAACGGTAATAAAAACTAAAGCTAACGTAAGTGGTGTTAAAATGGAGGCATTTGGATAGCCATCTTCTATTAATAAACCGGCAAAATACC
>NZ_MUXB01000205.1:0-371 GCF_001994935.1 Herbaspirillum sp. VT-16-41 | reverse complement strand
TCTAATATACCAAGTTCCATTTCTCCTAATTTTTGTTTTACATTTGGTAATTCCGAAATAGTTCCTTTAATACTGTTTGGTGAGTAAGTAGTTGCGAACTCTAATGCAGCCTTTTGTGCAGCTTGTGCAATTCCTAAATAGCATGCAGGAATGTGTAAAAGCCAACCAGCAGGTGTCTTATTACCCGGTGTCATGATTTCAACAAGATCGTCTTTTTCCACATGAACATCTTCTAATACAAGGTCGTGACTTCCAGTTCCACGCATGGCAATAGAATCCCATGTTTCATCCACACTTACTCCTTTTCTATCACGCTTGATTAGGAAATTCCCCACATCATCCGTGCCATCAATGGACGCACTCACAATAAA
>NZ_MUXB01000204.1:0-718 GCF_001994935.1 Herbaspirillum sp. VT-16-41 | reverse complement strand
TTATACCCTGGCTATGGACCATATGGAAACCCTTATTATCGCTGAACAGGTAAAAGCTCTCTTGATTGAGAGCTTTTTTATTTATGTTTTCTTACATCCATCTCAGCTTTAATGTAAGATCACAGCATTTCTGGGAATCCTCCTTATCAGACTCGAAATGGACGCTGAGCCCGTCAGGTGTATAGGACACCGCAGGAATTTGGGAAATTCCTGTTGATTTTATCATTTTTTCGACTACATCCTTTTTTGACTGCTGAGCGGCTGACATCAGTTCATAAGAAAACTTTTTTGACTCTGCCATATTTACAAGCAATGTACTGGCGTCCCTCATGAGGACTTCCATTTTTGCAGTTCGAGCAGCTCGATCTGGTCACGGCTCGCCTCGGTACACAGGATGAGGCCGATGGGCGGATTCTCGTCTGCCTGGCGTTCGTGCCGGTCCAGCCACTTCAGGTAGAAGTTCATCTGCCCCTGGTAGCTCGGCTTGAACTTGCCGACCTTCAACTCCACCGCGATCAGCCGACGCAGTGGACGGGAGTAGAACAGCAGGTCGAGGTAGTAGTCGTCTCCGTCGAAGGTCATGCGCTTCTGGCGTTCGACGAACGCCCACCCGCGACCGACCTCCAGCAGGAACGCCTCCATGTCGTGGCGCAGAGCCGCTTCGAGGTCGCGTTCCAAGAAGGTGTCGGCCAGCCCGAGCATGTCCAGCAGCACCGGG
>NZ_MUXB01000282.1:0-372 GCF_001994935.1 Herbaspirillum sp. VT-16-41 | reverse complement strand
TCTACATACTTTTCCAAGTTTATCCCCCTTTAGGTAAGAAACAAATCTATCTCTTTGGATAATTTTATCAAAACTACAATCTTCCAACAAATTTTTAGCATTCTTTAAAGTAATATGTACAGACATTTAATAATTATACCATATAAGGGGATAAAGAAGACTTATCGCAATTTGCTCTTCACCTTCCATCTTTGTTTCGTAGAAATTCGCAGCGGGCGCCTTAACGCCCGTTTAAGAAATAAAGAGACCTTTTACACAGAACGTCTCTCAAAAGGGCTATAATTGTTCATCCTCATCTTCTACTCTTTGCAATCTGGAGAAATGTGGGCATGTTGGAGGGACTGGATATGACGCAGAGGGATCAGCATTTGG
>NZ_MUXB01000203.1:0-1937 GCF_001994935.1 Herbaspirillum sp. VT-16-41 | reverse complement strand
GCTTGTGTTATTTCCGTTCCTGATCCAAAATGGCAGGAAAGACCTGTCGCTTGTATTGTCTTGAAAGACGGTCCGGGGCACCAAGTTACAAAGGAAGATATTATTGAATTTTTACGACCACAATTTGCAAAATGGTGGTTACCTGATGATGTGCTATTTTTAGATGAAATTCCGAAAACATCTGTTGGTAAATTCCTAAAGGCTAAACTTCGTGAACAGGTTGAAAACCAATTAGCGTTATAGGCATTTAATATTGATCCAAAACACCAATTATTAGGCAGGAAGTATCAACCTTTCTTTCCTGCCTAATGTATTATACACAACGCTGGTATCTATATGGACTTTATTTGCAGAATATTCTATATTGTTGTGCACCCTGCGGGTGTGGCAGGCAGGCCGCGAGGTCATGCACCGCGATGAGGACGGCCAGCCGGTCATCGCCGAGCGCTGAGCCGCTCGACGTCAGTCGTCGATGCGCACGTCCTTGGTCTCCACGTCGACCACGACGTCCACGTCGTCGTTCGAGCCGGCCGGCATGATGTCGACCCCGTAGTGCACGCGGCCGTCATCGGAGTCCAGGGACCAGCCGGAGACCCGGCCGTCCTGAGCGCCGAGGGCCAGCTCGATGGCCTCCGCGTAGGGCATCGGGGAGGTGACGTCCACGGCGGGCTCGCCGTCGTCGTCCTGGTCGCGCTCGTGCTCGATGACCTCGCCGGTGTGGTGGACTCGATTGCGGTGGCGCTGGCCTTTGCGAACCTGTCGGCGCTGGAAAACGTGCGCCCGATCTCGTCCCGGCTGTCGGCGGCGCCGGACATCAGCCCCTTCCTGGACCCAGAGGCGGGGCGCGCTGCTGCGATGACATAGGCCACAACCATCACCAGGCCGTTTCAGGACGTCCAGGCCGGCGGCCACGCGCCGCCGGATGCTCCTGCCGTCAGCAGTGGCGGCCGCCTCGATGGGGCCGTAGCCCTTTGCAATGCCCCCGCCCTGTTCAGCCCCGTTTTCTGCCCCGCCAACGGCGCATTTCGCAGCATCAGCCCATCATACCTCTGCCACAACCGCGGCCTGCGCTGCAGCGCGGCGCCCAGCCCTCCCACTCGCAACGGGCACCCAGCAGCGGGCGGCACCCTATCACTCTGTCTACCTATGCCTCTTTCCTTGTCATCTCCTTCCATCCTCTCTCTTCTCTATCCTTTTTTTACTTTTCCTCTCTTTTTTTTTTTTCCTCTTCCCTCTCCCCCCTTCCTCTCCCCTCTTTCCCTCCTCTCCTCTCTTCCTCTCTTTCCCTCCTTCCTCTGTCTTCCACTTTTCATTTCATGACGGTGATGGCGACCAAGATGCCCTATATAGGGCATCTTGGTCGCCATCACCGTCATGAAATGAAAAGTGGAAGACAGAGGAAGGAGGGAAAGAGAGGAAGAGAGGAGAGGAGGGAAAGAGGGGAGAGGAAGGGGGGAGAGGGAAGAGGAAAAAAAAAAAAGAGAGGAAAAGTAAAAAAAGGATAGAGAAGAGAGAGGATGGAAGGAGATGACAAGGAAAGAGGCATAGGTAGACAGAGTGATAGGCTACTGGCGCTTATCGGGCTGATACCTGTGTTTCCAAAATGGCGACATCGAAAAAACGACACACAAGCCAATCATGGGTCACGAAAGATATCCATCACCACCAAAACCCTTCGGCCAGGCAAAGGGGGACAGTTATTACCCACGGATTATTATTTCGATGAAGGGTACTTCTATGAGGTTCAGATTGATGTGACACAGTCTGTGCCACTGACCGCGATAACCAAGATCGAGCGCGACAATATCAAAGTGAATAATCGTTCTTTCTGGATAGTGACTTACATGACTGACGGGCAGATGAAGCAGGCAAGATCCCGCCATAACTACGCCCTGTTTAACACCGACTTTGCCGATTTCCTGGAGGCGGTTAAACGT
>NZ_MUXB01000023.1:0-1250 GCF_001994935.1 Herbaspirillum sp. VT-16-41 | reverse complement strand
CCCGCCGGATGGCCTCGGCGAGGTCCGCGGGGTCTGCGGAGTAGGCGACCGCTCCCCCGTCGCCGATCACCTCGGGCATCGCTCCTCGGGGGGTGGCGGCCACGGGCGTGCCGGTGGCCATTGCCTCGACGGGGGCCAACCCGAAGGGCTCGGCCCACAGCGGCGAGGCGATGAACACGTCGGCCGCGCTGAGCTGCTCGCGGATCTCGGCGTGGGAAAGGTGGCCCAGGTACGCCGGTGCGGTGGGGTCGTCCTCGCTCTCCTTCCGCAGGTGCGGAGCAATCTTCTCCTCGAAGTAACCGGGATCTGAGCGCAAGCCGCTGATGCGCAGATCGACCTCGGCCAGTCGGGCGGCTTCGATAGCGATGTGCAGGCCCTTCTGGTGGGTGATGCGGCCCGTCCACAGGGCGACGGGGCGCTCTCGTAGGCCGTCGTCCGCGTTCTGCGGCAGCAGGCCCAGGCGCAGCGGCACGTCGGGAGCGTTGTTGGCGACCGGAGGGGTGGTGACCGCCGCGAGCTGTGCGGCATCGGCCGAGGTGAGGGAGCCCAGCGCCGGCCCCCAATGGAGGACAGCAGGGATGCGCCCACCGGTGACGCCGAGCAGCAGGGAGACGCCTGCACTGCTGAGGTGGATCCGGACCGTGGGACCTGCACAGTCGTGCGCCTCAGGGTTGTTCATGGACGGGTCGCGCGGATCGGGCATCATCGCCTCCACGGCTCGGTACGGGGCCGTCGCTGCCCCCGACTTATTTATTGCATGAAACTTAAGCCGTGGGTGGCGCGAGGTCAAGCCTGGACCGGAGCCGGACCGACGGAGGAACGGCGCACCCGGCGTGCGTTGCCGACCGAGTGCCGGGCAGATCGGACGAGCGACGGGGATCCATCCAGGCCGACGGGCCCCGTTCCGGACCGACTGCCGGGCCCCGCCCCGTGCGGGCCGACCGCGACGGCCGCCCGCCCACCAGGCCTCGCTCATCAGCACCCCGCCCACCAGGCCGATCAGCGAGGCGAGCACCGTCCCCAGCAGGGCGAACGTGACGGTGATGAGGGTGGCGTCGAGGGTGCGGCGCAGGTACTCGGCCGAGAGGTCCGGCCGCAGGGCCGCCTCCCAGAAGGCGCGCAGGGTCTGCAGTCCGGGCGGGTTCAGCACCGGTTCGCGGCCGATGCCGGTGCTCCACAGCGACCAGACCACCAGCACGATCGCGCCGATCACCCACCAGCGGCCGGCCCTCGACCCTGAGCGGTCGTGC
>NZ_MUXB01000075.1:0-25306 GCF_001994935.1 Herbaspirillum sp. VT-16-41 | reverse complement strand
CACCCTGACCGTTCGTCCTGAGTAGCGGCGTAGCCGCGTATCGAAGGCGCGCCACAAGCTGAGCAGCGCCCCTTCGACAGGCTCAGGACAGGCTTCGATACGGCCCTAAAGGGCCTACTCAGTCCGAACGGTTTCAGATGGCTTGAAGAGAACCAAGCAAAATCGCCGCGCCAAAGTCGTCTGGCGCGGCGATTTTTTCTTAACTGAACGGCATTACGGTCACAGCCGCGCTTTTTCATTGGGACAACGGCCTGGCGACCGGTGGCTCCGCTCAGGAGGCTGCCGCCGGGGATGCCGGGGCATCTTCACCGTTGCGTGCCGGGCGGTTGCGATTGCGCCAGTAGATGCCGGTATCGACCACGGTGCCCATGAATTCCTTGGGGTCGGTGGACTTGACGACGTAACCATTGGCGCCCAGTTCATAGCTCTGGTTGATGTCGCGCTGGTCGTCCGAGGAAGAGAACATCACCACCGGGATGTGCGAGGTGGCGGCATTGGACTTGATGATCTTCAGGAAATCGTGACCGCTCATCAGCGGCAGGTTCAGATCGAGCAGGATCAGGTAGGGGTGCAGGTCCTTGCGGTGCGCGTATTCCCCCTGGAAGAAGAACTCCTCGGCCAGTTCCGCATCGGCAAACCAGGTCAGCTTGTCGGCCAGCTTGCGGCTGCCCAGCGCCAGGCGGGTCAACTCGGCCACTTCCGGGCTGTCGTCGACGAGGATGATGTCATATTGCTCGATATCCATGGATGGATCGCTTTCTTCAGTAAATTTCAAGCTGGAACTATTCTTGCCGGACCGACCACATCTGGCCACCACCGAAAGACGTCAGGGACGTCGGGAACTGCCCTCCCCTAGTTTCCAGCATCGGCGATGCGCTGGAACACCAGTACCGACGCCGATCCCGGTACTGTCAGGGGATTATTGCACAGGCGATTTCAAAAAAAATCAGATTTTTCCTTAACCAGGTGAAGCTGTCACTTGTCCGGGGTGGCAATCCCGGTCCGGATGGCGTACCGCACCAGGCCCGGCACATCGCGGATATCCAGCCGGTCCATCAGCTGCGCCCGGTGGGTCTCGATGGTCTTGGCGCTGACATTGAGCTGATAGGCGATCTCCTTGGTGTTGTTGCCCTCGGCGATCAGTTGCAGGATTTCGCGCTGGCGCGGAGTCAGCACCTCCACCGGCGTGCCGTTCTGGGCGACCCGCTTCATGTAGTTGTCCAGGGCCTCGCGCGAGATGTGGGAGTCCAGGTACTGGCGGCCGTGCTTGACCTCGTAGAGCGCCTTTTCCAGCTCGGTGGCGGCAGAGTCCTTGAACAGGTAGCCGTTGGCACCGGCATTCAAGGCCTGCAT
The DNA here is from genome assembly GCF_001994935.1 of Herbaspirillum sp. VT-16-41. NCBI lineage: Bacteria > Pseudomonadati > Pseudomonadota > Betaproteobacteria > Burkholderiales > Oxalobacteraceae > Herbaspirillum > Herbaspirillum sp. VT-16-41. The sequence goes on along the minus strand of NZ_MUXB01000075.1, from coordinate 23,953 downwards.
CACGTATTCCTCGCTGCCGTACATGGACAGCATCAAAAAGCGGATGGTGGGGTATTCGCCGCGCAGGCGACGTAGCGCTTCCAGGCCATTCATCCCCTTCATGGCGATGTCCAGCAGCACCAGGTCGGGTTTCAGCTGCGGGATCATCTCGATGACCTCGGCGCCATCGGACGCCTCGCCCACCACTTCCACACCGGGCATGGCGGTCAGCAATGCCTTGATGCCACTGCGCACCAGCGCGTGGTCGTCGGCCAGCATGATTCGTGTAAGCATTACAACCTCCTGACGATAGGGGCGACCGGCAGGTGCATGACGATTTCCGTCCCTGCCCCGGGCGCTGAAGTGATATCCATGGAACCGCCTACCAGCACGGCCCGCTCTTCCATGTTGAGCAGGCCGAAACTGGTGCCGGAAATGGCGTTGCTGCGGGCACGCTCGATGTCGAAGCCGCGACCGTCATCGCGGATGCTGAGATAGACCTGGTCCTGCTGGCGGTCGATCTTGACCCAGATGTTCTGGCACCTGGCGTGACGCAGGATGTTGGTGACCGCTTCCTGCACGATGCGAAAGGCGGTGTTTTCAATGTCATGGTGCAACTCGCCGTCGTGGCCGCTGCTTTCGAACCAGCCGTTGACGTTGGCCAGCTTGGATTTCTGCTCCACGTAGGAACGCAGGGCGGCGATCAGGCCCAGGTTGTCCAGCTGCGGCGGGCGCAGATCCAGCGACAGGCTGCGCACCTGGGCCAGCACGGCGGTGACGATATCGATGCCGTTCTGCAACGACGGGCCTTCCAGGGTGCCGGTCTTCTTGATGGTTTCCAGGTTGATCTTGAGTGCCGTCAGCGACTGGCCGACGTCGTCATGCAGGCCGCGCGCCAAGTGCTGGCGCTCGCGCTCCTGCACTTCGATCACCCGCGACGATAGCAACTGCTGACGCTGGATCGCCAGCTCCAGCTCGCGCCGCGACTGCTCGCGCTCGGTGACGTCGATGGCCAGCCCGGCCACCATGTCACCCTTGCCCTCGCCGCTGATGGGAAAACGCACGACATCGAGGATGCGGGCATTGTGGTTGTGGTCGAAGATGGTTTCCTGGGTATGCAGTTCGACCTTCTCGTCGAGCACCTTGCGGTCGTACTCCTGGGAGGCCTGGGCCGCGCCGGTGCTCATCAGCTCGGCGTCGGTCATGCCATCCATGTCATGCGGGGTCATGCCGAAGAAGGCCGACTGTGCCGGGTTGACGTAGCTGTAGCGCAGCTGCGAATCCTTGATCCAGGTCGGCATCGGCGCGGCATTCATGAAGGCATTGAAGCGCGCCTGCATCTCGCGCAGGGCCTGGGCGCTGGCGCGCTGCTTGCGCCGCGCCTGGGCGTCGCGCAGTTCGCGGTCGACCGCGTGCGGCAGGCGGGCGATGGCGCTCTTGAGGAAGTAATCCTGGGCGCCGGCCTTCATGACCTCGACTGCGGTCTGCTCGCCGATGACGCCGGAGACGATGATGAACGGCGTCTGGTCGTTGTCGGCCTTGACCAGTTTCAGGGCTTCCACGCCGCTGAACATGGGCATGGAGTAATCCGAGATGACGATGTCCCAGCGCTGCTCGTGCAGTGCCGCCAACAGGGCCTGTTCGTCGTCGACCCGCTGCCAGGTGGGTTCGAAGCCGCCGCGCTTGAGTTCGCGCACCATCAGCACGGCGTCTTCTTCCATGTCTTCGACGAACAGCACGCGTAGGGGAATGCTCATGGGGCAGGTCTCTCTCGGTCAGACTCTTTGTTCAGAATGCGGCTGGTACATTGGTTCATACGATGTTGCTCTCATGCCGGGCCTCGATCATGCCACTTCAGCGCACATCACCCAGGCTGGGCATGACACCCTTGCGCGGCAGCGAGAAATAGAAGCTCGCGCCCACCTTGGGAGTGCTCTCGGCCCAGACCCGGCCGGTATGGCGGATCACGATGCGTTGCACCAGCGCCAGCCCGATGCCGGTACCTGGATATTCTTCCTGGCGATGCAGGCGCTGGAAGGTGCCGAACAGCTTGTGCACATAACGCATGTCGAAGCCCACACCGTTGTCATGCACGCCATAGATGTATTCTTCGGGGCCGACTTCCATGGTCACCCGCACCAGCGGCTGGTCGTTCTTGCTGCTGAACTTGACGGCATTGGAGAGCAGGTTTTCCCAGACCTGGGTGATCAGGCCGCGATTGGCCACGGCGCCTTCCAGCGGCGCAACCTCGAACTGCACGGCCGGATTTTCCTGGCGCAGGCCGGCGATGACCTGGCCCACCACCTCTTCCATCGAAAAACGCTGCAAGGTCAGTTCACCCGTGGTGGACTTGGCCAGCTTGAGCAGGTCGTTGATCAGTTCATCCATCTTGCGCACGTTGCGGCGGATCACCTGCAGCTGTTCGCGGCCCTTTTCGTCGATCACGCTGGCGTAGTCTTCCTCCAGGATCATGGCGTAACCGGAAATGGCACGCAGCGGGGCGCGCAGGTCATGCGAGACGGAATAGGAAAAACTCTCCAGTTCCTTGTTGACGCTATGCAGGTGCTGGGCCTGCCGTTCCAGATCGGCGTTGAGGGCCTCGATTTCGTCCTCGGCGCGCTTGCGCTCGGAAATGTCATAGATGACCGTACGGCTGATCAGTTTGCTGTTATCGCGGCTGGGGATGGCCGTGGCATTGACCAGGGCCGTGAATTCGCTGCCATCGGCGCGGCGGAAGTCGAGATCGATGCCGTTGATCTCGCGCTTGAGCAGGAATTGCGGATGCAGCTCACGCTGGTAACGCTCGGCGCTCACGGGGCTGAGCAGATCGAGCTGGGTCATGCGCCCGACCACCTGCTCGCGTGTGTAGCCCAGCCACTTGAGTTCGGTATCGTTGATCTTGATGATGGTCTTGTCGGTCTCATCGACCGAGTGATAGCCGCAGGGCGCGTTGTTGTAGAGGTCTTCGATCTCGTCGGAATAGGCCTGGGCGCGCTGCTGCGCCTCCACCCGACGGCTCATCTCGCGGCGCAGCTTGCTGTAGACCATGACCAGCAAGGCCATGCTGAGCAGACTGCCGCTGACCACCATGATGATGGTCAGGTCGGCGCTGGCGGCGGTGTCATGGGCACGCCGGGCAAGCAGTGCATTCTCGTTGCCCTTCATCTCTTCAAAGCCGTTGCGGATGCGATCGCTCAGGTCCTTGCCTTCCAGTACCCGTTGGCGCCCTTCGTCTGGACTGAGCTCCATCAGGCGACGGGAGAGGCTGATCCGCTGTGATACCAGATCTTCCGTGCGGGTCAGCAGTTGCAGCTGCTGCGCATTGTCGCTCATGAGCCGGCGCAGATCCTGCAGAAGCACCTCGATTTGCTTGGCACCCGCCTCGAAACCGGCCTGGTATTCCTGGTTGCCGGACAAGGCATAGCCGCGTGAATTGCTGACCGCGTCGCGCACGGTCGAATTGGCGACTTCCAGCTTGTTGATGACGGCGTGACTATGCTGCAACCAGACTGCGCGCTGCTCGAAATCGCGCACGCTGTAATAGGAAAATGCTGCCACGCCCAGCGAGAGCAGCAAGGCTAGCAGGAAGAAGAGGCCGGTACTGGCGCCTGCCAGCCCGCTTTGTCTAGTTATCGGCATGTATCACATGATCAGATCGGTCACATCGGTTACTTTTCATCGGTCTGGCGGTCACGTCCTGAAGTTGCGGAGCGGTTACCTGATCGCCCGCCTGCATGACCGGCGCGCAAAGCGATGCGCGGGCATGGTCTTTTCGCAGGATCGCCATTCCGGGCGCGCGGCGGTGCTGCGCCCGGCCCCCATTGCACGGTCAGCAGCGCTGCCGTGGGTACGTCTCCTTGCTGTCTGCAGCGATGCCGGAATGTGACGATCTGGCATCAATTGTTCTCTTTCTGTCAGCAAATCGAAGCAAATTCTTAAAATTTGCTGAAAACGGTGTTGCTTGCCTGCACCTTTGACTCCGTTTTCAGAGTAAATATTCAAATTAATTCTATAATAGATTCCAGCTTTTACAGACATTTGCCGGCATCGCATCATGATGAAAAAATCACCCGCCCTCTTCCTTGCCGTCGGTCTCCTGGCTGGCCTGAGCGTGAATGCCGTGGCCGTCTCCACCACCGGCAAGCTCGACATCAGTGCCATCGTCCCGGCCCAATGCGTGGTGCAGAGCGCCGCCCTGCCCTTTGGTGTCTATGCGTCCAGCGCGCTGCAACAGAACGCCCAGATCGGCGTGGCCTGTTCCGCCGGCACCAGCTACACGATCAGCCTGGATGCCGGCACCGGCGCAGGCGGCAATGTCGCCACTCGCAAGCTGACCACTGCCGACGGGGCCAATTCGCTCAACTATGGCCTGTATCAGGATGCTGCCCGCACCCGTGCCTGGGGCAACAGCAGTGGTAGCGACGCGGTCGCCGGGGTCGGTAACGGCAGCACCCAGAACGTGCCGGTCTACGGCTATATTCCCAACCGGCCAGCCTGACGCGTTACCGCCTGGGTGACGTCATCAATGGCAGCCTGGCCTGGACCCGCTCGGTGCGACTGGGCGGCTTCCAGTACGCGTCGGACTTCAACCTGCGTCCGGACCTGGTGCGCTTCCCCACGCCATCGCTGGGCGGCGAAACCGTGGTGCCATCCACCGTGGACCTGTTCGTCAATGGCGTGCGCCAGATTTCGCAACCGGTGCCGCCCGGCCCCTTCGAGATCCGTCAGCCCCCTATTGCCAGTGGCACCGGCCAGATCGCGGTGGCGGTCACCGACGAACTGGGGCGGCAGACCCTGCGCACCATCAACTTCTACGCCACCGACCGCCTGCTGAAACCGGGCCTGTCGTCCTATTCGGTCGAGGGTGGCTGGGTACGCCGCCGCTATGGCCTGCGCAGCAATGACTATGGGCAGTTCGCCCTGTCCGGCACGGCCCGCCAGGGGGTGAGCGACATCCTTACGCTGGAGGGCCATGCCGAGGCCATGCGCAGCCTGAAACTGGCCGGTGGTGGCGCTGTCTTCAATCTCGGCAACCGCGCCGTGCTGGCCACCTCGCTGGCCGCCAGCAGTGCCGACAGTGGCTCGGGCCAGCAGTGCCGACAGTGGCTCGGGCCAGCAGGTGTCGCTGGCCATTGAACGCAACGCCGATCCGGTGAGCGTGTCATTGACCCGCACCCAGTCCACCCGCAACTATCAGGACATCGGCGCCATCCAGGGGGCGCCGGTCTCGCGCGCGGCCACCATCGCCACGCTGGGCCTGAACCTGGGCAGCGGCGGCTCGCTGAGCATGGCCTATGCACGCAGCAAGAGCCCGCTGCTCTTTACCGATACCGGTACACCAGCGGCCTGGCCGACAGCGAGACGGTGACGGTGACCTGGTTCAAGTCGGTGGGCAGCACATCCAAACATGTACCTGACCGGTTACCGCGACTTTCGCAACAGCGGTTATGGCGCCACCATCGGCCTGATCATTCCCTTCGGCGGGCGCGATGTGGCCGGTGCCAGCGTAAGCAACAACAATGGCCAGCGCACCGCCACCCTGCAGGCCAGTCGCTCGACGGTGGCCATCGGCGACCTGGGCTGGCAGTTGCAGGACACCGAAGGCAGCTATCAGCAGCGCATTGCCCAGCTCAACTACAAGAGCCGCTATGGCAGCCTCACCGCGGCCGCCTCGCAGGCAGCCCATACCACCAGCCAGCGACTGGGGGCGCGCGGCTCGGTATCCTTCATCGATGGCGGCAGCTTCGCCTCGGACTGGATCGAGGACAGCTTTGCCGTGGTCAATGCCAGCGGCGTCAAGAACGTCGGCATCTACAACGAGAACCGCTACGCTGGCCGCACCGACGACAACGGCCAGTTACTGCTGACCGACCTGCGCGCCTACGACGTCAACAAGATTTCGGTGGACGTGCTGGACTTGCCGCTGACACTGCAACTGGACCAGCCGGACCAGTACATCCGGCCGCGCGATCGCTCCGGCGTAGTGGTGCATTTCAATGCACGACGGGCCTCGGATGTGACCATCATCCTCAAGGATGCAGCGGGCCAGTTCATTCCGCTAGGCGCCAGCATCCGCGTGCGCGAGACCGGTCTGCAGGCGCCCGTGGGCTATGACGGCGTGAGCTACCTGCAGGAACTGGCACCGGTCAATACGCTGGACGTACTGCTGCACTCGGGGGCGCAATGCCACGCCACGCTGACGCCGCAGCCGCGCAGCGAAGGCGGCATGAGCAACGAAGTCGTGATCTGCCATTGAAACGCGACCGGCATCATGGAGAACACATGAAGACGATCCCTCCAATCCGCCCGGCCCTGGCCTGGGCCCTTGTCCTGCTGGCATGCGCCCCGGTGCAGGCGCAACAGATCTGCTCGTCGGCCACAAATCCGGTGGCGTTCGGGCTGTATGACCCGCAGTCCAGTGCGCATCTGGACAATACCGGCAGCATCACCGTGACCTGCCAGGCCACGGTGTCGTTGCTGATCGGCTATACCGTCAAGCTCAGCACCGGCAGCAGCGGCGCCTATGCGCAGCGCAAGATGCTCAGTGGCGCCAACAGCCTCAACTACCAGGTCTATACCAACTCGGCACGGACCTCGACATGGGGTGACGGCTCCTCCAGCACCAGCTTCATCACCGATGGCTATCTGCTGCAGGTTCTCACACCCGTGGTCAAGACCTACACGGTCTACGGCCGCTTGCCGGGCAGCCAGAATGCCAAGGCCGGCAGCTATCTGGATACGTTGACGGTATTGATCACCTATTGAGCGCTTGGCGCCGGCCGCATCGCTAGGCATGGCTGGGCGTCGCCGGGCGTCGCTGGACATAGCCGACGTCGCGGCTCAGGTTTTCCCTGACGCAGATTGGCGGGTGGCTAGGGAATCGCCGGATGTCGCCGGCGCCGCCCGGAAATTAAAGTATCTCCATACCAGCGCTGCACAGGGAAGTTCTTGCAAGGGGCAAGGACGGGGCGGCCAACACCGGAGAAACCAAATGTTTTTTGCCAAGAAGAATCGTTTCGTTGCAGCTTCCATCGCCGCCGTCGTCCTGGCCTCCAGCGCTCCGGCTTCCTTCGCCGCCACCGCCAGCGGCACGCTGACCATCAGCGCCTCGGTGGTTGCCGCCTGCACCGTGGTCGGCTCGGCCATCGCCTTCGGCGCCTACACCCAGAGCGTGGTCAACCAGTCCGGCACCATCACCGTGCTCTGCACCAATGGCACCGCCTACAACGTCGGCCTGGATGCCGGCACCGGAAGCGGCTCCACCGTCAGCAGCCGCAAGATGAGCGCGGCCGGCGGTGGCACCCTGAACTATGCCCTCTACCGCGATGCAGCCCGCACCAACAACTGGGGCTCGACCATCGGCACCGATACCGCCACCGGCACCGGCTCGGGCCTGACCCAGACGCTGACCGTCTACGGCCAGATTCCCGCCGCCCAGACCCCGCTGGCCGGCGCCTACTCGGATACCGTCACGGTCACGCTGACCTACTGAGACAAATACGCTGCACGCGCCCGGCAGCCGCATGCCGAAGCGCCTTTGAAGCCGGACTTGAGCAGCTGCAGCACGAAAGTTACTTGACTAAAGCTTAACTTGCGGACTACAACGTCAACACGACCAGATAACCGGGGAAAACCGGAGGGGGTAAACGGTGCACTTCGCGCAGAAGTGCACCGTTTTTTTTCGCCCTCCGTCACTTTCCTTCGCCCCCCCCTTCGCTCAGCCTTGAGCAAAGACGGCTTGCACCAGGCTTGCTTGCTGAGCGTAATGGCTGGCCTTGGAGGCGGTCGGCCCGGAGGCGGTATCCGGGCGATAGACCGCACGCAGGCGCACCGTCTCCGGCAAGGCGGCTTGGATGGCATCGCGCACGCACAGCCAGGCACCCTGGTTACGCTCTTCTTCCTGTACCCACACCACTTCCTGCAACTGCGGATAGCTGCGCAGGACGTCACCCAGTTGCGCCGTCGGGAAGGGATAGAGCTGCTCCACCGGCAGCAGCGCGGTGTCCTGGTCCTGCGCGCTGGCGCGGGCATCGGCCAGGTCATAGCGCACCTTGCCGCTGCACAACACGACACGCCGTACCGCGGACGCTTGCGGCCCCTCAGCGTCGTCCAGCAGCGGCTGGAAGCCCTGCTCCAGCAAGTCCGATAGCGGGGAACTGGCACGCGGCTCCCCATGCAGCACCGACTTGGGCGTAAAGACCACCAGCGGCCGGTCCGCATGCAGGGCCTGATCGCGCAGAAGGTGGAACCACTGCGCCGAACTGGAGGGATAGGCCACCCGGATATTCTGACCCGCGCACAGCAGCAGCATGCGACTGAGATAGCCGGTGGAATGTTCCGGCCCCACGCCTTCGTAGCCATGCGGCAGCAGCATCGTCAACGCCGACGCATAGCCCCACTTGCCACGACCGGAGGTGATGTACTGGTCGATCATGATCTGGGCGCCGTTGACGAAGTCACCGAACTGGGCTTCCCAGATCGTCAGCGCATCCGGGCGCGCCTGCACGCTGAAGCCGTACTCGAAACCGACCACCGCTTCTTCGCTCAGGGGCGAATTGATCACTTCCAGGCTGGCGCGGGGTGCTGCGACTTCGCGCAGGGGCAAGAAGGATCGCTGCTGTGCCTGCGCCTCATCCACCGCATGCCACACGGCATGACGTTGCATGAAGGTGCCGCGCTGCACGTCCATGCCGGAAATGCGCACGCCGTGTCCGGCACTGAGCAGAGAGGCATAGGCCATGTTCTCGGCAAAATTCCAGCTGCACGGGTGCTCGGGCGCGGCCACGCTGTGCTGCCATTGCGCGATCAGCTTGACGATGGCCGGATGTGGTTCGAATCCAGCCGGCAGGCGTGTCATCCGCTCCACCCATTGACGCATCTGGTTCAGGCTGGGCGCGGCTGCTGCTTCGGAGGTCTTGTCCTGCGTACGCTCCGAGGTCGAGGTCGCCGCCGACGCTGCGGTATGACCTGGACGGCTGGCCCTGAAGGCGGCCAGCGCCTGCTGGCTGCTGGTGGCCAGCAGGGCGGCTCCCGCATCCGAACCAGGCCATCCGGATTGTGCGTACAGCCGGGTCACCGAGGGATGCTTGTCGATGAAGCCATGCAGCAGCGGCTGGGTCACGGTAGCCGTGTCCTGCTCGGCGTGTCCCCAGCGGCGATAGCCGACCAGGTCGATGACCACATCGGCGTGGAACTGCATGCGGTAGTCGAAGGCGATGCGCGCCGCGCGCAACACCGCCTCCGGCTGGTCGGCATTGACGTGCAGCACCGGCGCGCCGACGATGCGAGCGATGTCGGTGCAGTAGCCGTGGTTTTCCGGATCCAGCGGGTTGGGTGTGGTAAAGCCGATCTGGTTGTTGACGATCACGTGAACCGTGCCGCCCACGTCGTAACCCGGATGCTGGGCCAGCTTGAGCGACTCCATCACCACGCCCTGGCCGCAGAAGGCGGCGTCGCCATGGATCACCACCGAGGCGGGCGGCGCTGCCTTGGGGTGACTGGCGCGGTAACCGCGGGCCATGCCCAGCAGGACCGGATAGGCGCTCTCCAGATGCGAGGGGTTGTGCGCCAGGAACAGACCGACCTGGCCCAGTGCGGTATGGCGCACGGCCTCGGCACCCAGGTGGTAAGGCAGATCCACCGCACTGGCGGCGGCCGGGGTGGTTTTGCTGGCATCGAAGTAGGCCACGATCTCGGCGGCCGGCATCTGCATCAGGTTCACCAGCAGGTTGAGGCGACCACGATGCGGCATGGCGAAGAACAGCTTGTCCAGCTGGTAGAAGCTGCAACGCTCCACCAGGGTATCCATCAACAGGAGCAGGCTTTCGCAACCTTCCAGGGAAAACCGCTTGGCCTGCGGATAGTCTTGCTGCAGATAGTTTTCCCACTGCTCGGCGGCTGCCAGGCGGGCCAGGATGGCGGCGCGTTCCAGTGCCTGCGGCTCGGCGCCGGGGTCACGGGCAGCAAGACGCGCCAGCAGCCACTGACGGCGCGGCTCGTCACGCACGCCGCTGCAGTCCAGTGCGAGCGGGCCGCAGAACAGCCGGCTCAGGTGATGGGTCAGCTCCTTGACATTGGTCAGGCCCAGGCCGTCGAGGAAGCGATGCTGTGCCAGCGCGATGTCCTCGTCCTCCAGCCCGTGCGTCTGCGGCAGGAGAGCCGCAATGTCGGGCACCGAGATCGTGCCCAGGGGATCGATATCGGCGATGCGATACCCCTCGTTGCGGTAGGCATCGATGAAGGACTGGATGCGGGCATACGCCAGGGCCTGGCGCGCTGTGGAGGAAGTCTGCCCGAGTGAACTCGGAGAATGAAGTGGCATGGCGAACCTTTCTGGGCAAGTGCACGGACATGTCGCATCACGCTCGACAACGAGCTCGAGATCATTTCGAAATCGAAATTGCGGACATGCCCTTGACGGAAAAGACGATGATCGCGTCCTCACCCGCAATGCCTGCGGATGGGACGCCTTGTTCTTGTCACGACCGGCCGTGAATGGCCGGCCATGGTCTCCTCACGGCCCCTCTTACCACACTGCGTTCACACAAAAAACGGGTAACCCTATCCGTCTACTAGCCCTGGATCAGGGACAGCTCGGGCTGGATGATCTTTTCGCGCACGCCACCGCGTGCCGCACCGGCATATCCGGAATGGGCGATCAGTTCGCTCAGGCGGAAACGTCCCATCAGGGCCGACAGCTGCTCGGCCTGGGCCTGCAAAGCCTTGGAGGCGGCAGCGTTCTGCTCTACCAGGGCGGAATTTTCCTGGGTCATCTGGTCCATCTGGCTGATGGCCTGGTTGATCTGCTCGATGCCTTCGCTCTGCTCCTTGCTGGAGGCGCTGATGTCGGTGATCAGATCGGTCGCATGCTTGATGCTGGCGATGACTTCATCGATGGTGGCCACCGTTTGTTCGACGATGGTGCTGCCCGCCTTGACGTGACTGACCGAACCTTCGATCAGGGATTTGATTTCCTTGGCGGCCACGGCGCTACGCTGGGCCAGGCCGCGCACTTCGCTGGCCACCACGGCAAAGCCGCGACCGTGTTCGCCGGCACGGGCTGCTTCGACTGCCGCGTTCAGGGCCAGCAGGTTGGTCTGGAAGGCGATGCCGTCAATCACGGCGATGATGTCCGCGATCTTGCCGGAAGAAGTGCTGATGGCGCTCATGATGTTGACCACCTGCTCGACCGAGGCGCCGCCGCGCACGGCCACGTCCGAGGCCGAGACGGCGAGCCGGCTGGCTTGCAAGGCGTTGTCGGCATTCTGACGCACTGCCGAGGTCAGCTGCTCCATGGCCGAGGCGGTTTCCTCCAGGGAGCTGGCCTGCTGTTCGGTGCGGTCCGACAGGCTCAGGTTGCCCTGTGCCAGTTCGCGTGCGGCCATGTCGATGGCCGAGGTGCCGTTGCGCACGTTGGAGACGGTGTCATGCAGGTTATCGCTCATGTGCTGCAGCGCTTGCAGCAGGCGGCTGATCTCGTCTTTGCCCTTGGCCTGCAGGCGATAGGACAAGTCACCCTGCGCCACGGTCTCGGCCAGCATGACCGCGTGACGCACCGGGGCGGTGATGGAACGCGTGATCAGCACTCCGACCACCGAGGCCAGCACCACGGCCACGGCCGACAGCACCAGCATCTGGATCACGGCCATCTGGCCGTCTTCGGCTGCCTGGCCGGCATCGACCACCATTTCTTTGGCCAGCGAATTGACCATCTTGTCGACCATGACAAAGTAGTCCAGCTGGAGCTTAGACATGTCGCCCTGGTACAGCGTGGTGGCGGCGGCGCGGTCTCCATTCTTCATCAGTTCGAAGAACTTGCGCACGGCCACGCCATAGGCTGCGCGAGCAGTGGTCTGCTCGGCGTAGAGGGCCTTGGTCTTGTCGGAATCGAGCATGCCTTCGAGCTGCTTGTAGGCCTCGGTGTTGGCCTTGCGCAGGCCGGCGTATTCGTCCATGTACTTGGCCGATGCTTCCGGTGTGGCGGCCAGCAGGATGTTGCTCAATACTGCGTTGGCCTTGTAGCCATTGTTCTTGATCTGGTTGCTCAAGGCGATGAGCTGGTACTTCTCGTTGACGATGCTGTTGATTTCAGCGTTGTTGGAAGACTGGTTCCGGATCCCGACCGTGGCGGTCACCACGATCAGCAACAAGACCACTGCAAATGCTGCGCCCAAGCGGACGCCAATGTTGAAATTGGCGAGCTTCATCGCTACCCCCTATTAATCCCATTAGATGCCAAACGTGCAGGCCATCGCAGGAAGACGATACGATTGGTCGTCACCCTGCTCCTGCTGTCACTGCACTACGCGCGAATCCGCTACTGCATCTCGATGGGTTCTTCTTACATCTTTGGGGAGCGGCTCAAGCCCTCTTCCTCAGCCTGTGTGACAGGCCAGGTTCCCTCAAAAACATTATTGCGCCCCGGCGTGTGCCGGTCTCCTGTTTTGAGAAACTGCAAATTCCGGCTTAGTGTAAGCATTTCCAGATGGAAATAGTACGGAAAACTCAAATTTTTTCTAGCGTGTCGCGTAATCTTCCCAGTCGGCAACTGTGTCTTTTCCAAATAGGGGTAGGCGTGCTAGAGATATGCTTCTTGGCTCCGCAATTTTTTCTGCGCAAAACAAAAACGCCCCGTTCTTGCGAACGAGGCGTTTTATCTGGCGCAGCGGCAGGGGCTCTCCTACACACGCGCAGGCCGCGGAATCGCTTGCAAGCGACTCCCTTCTCGCCCCGCCGGGAGCCGCGCAGGCGGCTCCCTCCACTCCGCTAGTTTTTGCTGCGCAAAAACAAAAACGCCCCGTTCTTGCGAACGAGGCGTTTTATCTGGCGGAGCGGACGGGGCTCTCCTACACATGCGCAGGCCGCGGAATCGCTTGCAAGCGATTCCCTTCTCGCCCCGCCGGGAGCCGCGCAGGCGGCTCCCTCCACTCCGCAGGTTTTTGCTGCGCAAAAACAAAAACGCCCCGTTCTTGCGAACGAGGCGTTTTATTTGGCGGAGCGGACGGGGCTCGAACCCGCGACCCCCGGCGTGACAGGCCGGTATTCTAACCAACTGAACTACCGCTCCTAAACTGGTGCCGACTGCAAGATGCTGGTGGGCGCTGAGAGGCTCGAACTCCCGACCTAAGCCTTGTAAGGGCTCCGCTCTACCAACTGAGCTAAGCGCCCGGCAACCTTAACAGTCTCGTTGCTCTGTTACTGCTGCAACGAAAGAACATTATTTTATAGCATCTTTTAATGCTTTGCCAGCTTTAAATTTAGGAACCTTGGACGCCTTGATCTTGAGGGCCGCTCCGGTCTGGGGATTGCGTCCAGTCCGGGCCGCACGCTTGCCAACGGCGAAGGTGCCGAAACCCACCAGGGTCACGGTACCGTTCTTTTTCAGCGTGGTCTTGACTGCCCCAATGAATGCGTCCACTGCACGTCCAGCCGCTGCCTTGGAAATATCCGCTGCACCGGCAATGTGTTCTATCAGTTCGCCTTTATTCACTTACGCCCCTCGAACAAGTATTTGATCTGTTTGAATTCAAACGACATCGCCCGGGCTCCGACATATCGCGACCGAGCCCTGCTGCCCGTCGATTGCCTTACGGAAAAATTCCGCAGCGGCTATTAAACAAGCCGCATCCCCAGGTGTCAAGCGAGCTTCCGGCATTGTCGCGATTTTCAGTGAGGATCCTTACCTTCATCCCAGCAGGAAGGAACCTGAATCATCCAGCAAACGAGCATAAAAAAAAGCGCCTCTCATGAGGCGCTTTTGACAAACCGCTGTGCAGTAGGCTACCTGCACAGCCAGTCCGACATGTCAGACATTTCAGTGCTTGACGACCGGATCAGTCTTGTCTTCCTTGGCGGCAACCGCCGTGTCGACGATGGCCTCGTCTTCACTCAGCGGCACCGGCTGACGTTCCAGGGCAACTTCCAGCACCTTGTCGATCCAACGCACCGGGATGATTTCCAGCTTGTTCTTCACGTTGTCGGGAATCTCGGCCAGATCCTTCACGTTCTGCTCCGGAATCAGCACGGTCTTGATGCCACCACGGTGCGCAGCCAGCAGCTTTTCCTTCAGGCCGCCGATCGGCAATACTTCGCCGCGCAAGGTGATTTCACCGGTCATCGCCACGTCCGCACGTACAGGAATACCGCTGAAGATCGAGACCAACGCTGTCGTCATCGCGATACCGGCAGACGGACCGTCCTTGGGCGTCGCACCTTCCGGCACGTGGATGTGGATGTCGCTCTTCTCGAACACTTCGCTCTTGATGCCCAGCTTGCGGGCACGGCTGCGAACCACGGTGCGAGCGGCTTCGATCGATTCCTTCATGACATCGCCCAGGGTACCGGTGCGGATGATCTGGCCCTTGCCGGGCATGTTCACCGCCTCAATGGTCAAGAGGTCGCCACCCACTTCGGTCCAGGCCAGGCCGACCACCTGGCCGATCTGGTTTTCCTTCTCGGCGATGCCGAAGTCGAAGCGACGCACGCCCAGGAACTTGTCCAGGTTACGCGAGGTGACGGTGACCTTCTTCTCCTGCTTCTTCAGCAGCAGCATCTTCACGACCTTGCGGCAGATCTTCGAGACTTCGCGTTCCAACGAGCGCACACCAGCCTCGCGGGTGTAGTAGCGGATGATGTCGCGGATGGCCGATTCGGCCACGCTGATCTCGCCTTCCTTCAGGCCGTTGTTCTTGATCTGCTTGGGCAGCAGGTAACGCTGCGCAATGCTGGTCTTCTCATCTTCGGTGTAACCGGACAGGCGAATCACTTCCATCCGGTCCAGCAGTGCCGGCGGGATGTTGAACGAGTTCGAGGTCGCCACGAACATCACATCCGACAGGTCGAAGTCGACTTCGATGTAATGGTCGGAGAAGGTGTGGTTCTGTTCCGGATCCAGCACTTCCAGCAAGGCCGACGACGGATCGCCACGGAAATCCATGCCCAGCTTGTCGATCTCGTCGAGCAGGAACAACGGATTGCGCACGCCGACCTTGGACAGGCTCTGCAGGATCTTGCCCGGCATGGAACCGATGTAGGTACGACGGTGACCACGGATCTCGGCTTCGTCACGCACACCACCCAGCGCCATGCGCACGAACTTGCGATTCGTGGCGCGGGCAATGGACTGGCCCAGCGAGGTCTTGCCAACGCCCGGGGGACCGACGAAGCACAGGATCGGCGCCTTCAGCTTGTCCACGCGCTGCTGGACGGCGAGATATTCCAGGATGCGTTCCTTGACCTTCTCCAGGCCATAGTGGTCGCCTTCCAGCACCTTCTCGGCATTGGTCAGATCGTTATTGACCTTGGACTTCTTCTTCCAGGGCAGCGCGACCAGGGTGTCGATGTAGTTGCGCACCACGGTGGCTTCGGCCGACATGGGCGACATCAGCTTGAGCTTCTTCAGCTCGGACTGCGCCTTTTCCAGGGCTTCCTTGGGCATCTTGGCGGCCAGGATCTTCTTTTCCAGCTCTTCCAGATCGGCACCGTCTTCGCCTTCGCCCAGTTCCTTCTGGATGGCCTTGACCTGTTCGTTCAGGTAGTACTCGCGCTGCGACTTTTCCATCTGGCGCTTGACGCGGCCACGGATGCGCTTTTCCACCTGCAGGATGTCCAGTTCGCCTTCCAGTTGGCCGAGCAGGTGCTCGTAGCGCTTGGCGACGTTGAAGATTTCCAGGATGACCTGCTTCTGCTCCAGCTTCAGCGGGAGGTGCGCGGCAATGGTGTCGGCCAGGCGACCGGCATCATCGATGCCGGACAGCGAGGTCAGGATTTCCGGCGGGATCTTCTTGTTCAGCTTCACGTACTGGTCGAACTGTTGCACGATGGTACGGCGCATGGCTTCGACTTCCGCCTCGTCACCCTGCTCGGATTCCACCGGGGTCAGGTCGGCGACGAAATGGGTTTCCAGTTCGCTGATGTGATGGATGCGTGCACGCTGAGCACCTTCGACCAACACCTTCACGGTGCCATCGGGCAGCTTCAGCATCTGCAGGATATTGGCCACACAACCGATTTCATAGATGTCTTCGGCCGAAGGTTCATCCTTGGCGGCAGCCTTCTGGGCCGCCAGCATGATGCTCTTGCCTTGCTCCATGGCCGCTTCCAGCGCCTTGATCGACTTCGGGCGGCCGACGAAGAGCGGGATCACCATATGCGGGAAGACAACCACATCCCGTAAGGGCAACAGCGGCAATTGCGATTGTTCTGTGAGTATAGGAGTCGTCATGGCGGGCCTTATCAATAAGTACTGTGAATGATGTTGGCACGAGTGACCAAAACACAAGTCCGGCAGACTAAATATTCGCCGGTTGCGCGTTGTCATGATCGCAACAAAATAAAAAAGCCACACACGAAGCTAGCTCCGGGTGGCTTTTCGATGGAAGCCAGTGTATGTGCGCCGGTTTATTTTACCGTGTTTGCGGTGACCGGACTTCGGGGTGGCTTCTTGCTACGGTGTGGCCAGCCCCAAAGACCTCCGGGGCCGCACCACACTTTACTGCTCAGGCCTGTTGCAGCCCCGGGCGATCAGCCGCCCGAAACCTTTGGCTGGTCGTGGTAGATCAACAGTGGCTTGGCGCCATTGGTGATGGTGTTTTCATCCACGACAACCTTGGCCACGTTCTGCTCGCTGGGCAATTCATACATGACATCCAGCAGGGCG
Organism: Herbaspirillum sp. VT-16-41; assembly: GCF_001994935.1. Classification (NCBI taxonomy): domain Bacteria; kingdom Pseudomonadati; phylum Pseudomonadota; class Betaproteobacteria; order Burkholderiales; family Oxalobacteraceae; genus Herbaspirillum; species Herbaspirillum sp. VT-16-41. Next base: position 7,317 of record NZ_MUXB01000075.1, on the reverse strand, counting down.
TGTTCCAGGATCGAACGCAGGCCACGGGCGCCGGTCTTGCGTGCCAGGGCTTTCTTGGCGATGGCGTGCATGGCGGCCGGACGGATTTCCAGCTCAGCGCCTTCCATCTGCAACAGCTTGGCGTATTGCTTGATCAGCGCGTTCTTGGGTTCGACCAGGATCTGGATCAGCGCTTCCTCGTCCAGCTCGTTGAGCGTGGCAATCACAGGCAGACGACCGACCAGTTCCGGAATCAGGCCGAACTTGACCAGGTCTTCCGGCTCCGCGTTCAAGAGCACTTCGGAATTGCTCTTCTGGGTCTGGCTCTTCACGCTGGCCGAGAAGCCGATGCCGCTCTTCTCCGAGCGATCCGAGATGATCTTGGCAAGACCGTCGAAGGCGCCACCGCAGATGAACATGATGTTGGTCGTGTCGATCTGCACGAAGTCCTGGTTCGGATGCTTGCGGCCGCCTTGCGGCGGCACCGAAGCCATGGTGCCTTCGATCAGTTTCAGCAGCGCCTGCTGCACGCCTTCGCCGGACACGTCGCGGGTGATCGACGGGTTATCCGACTTGCGGGAAATCTTGTCGATCTCGTCGATGTAGACGATGCCCTTCTGGGCTTTCTCGACTTCGTAATTGCAGTTCTGAAGCAGCTTCTGGATGATGTTCTCGACGTCCTCGCCGACGTAGCCGGCTTCAGTCAGCGTGGTCGCATCAGCGATCACGAAGGGGACATTGAGCATGCGTGCCAGGGTCTGCGCCAGCAAGGTCTTGCCGGAGCCGGTGGGGCCGACCAGCAGGATGTTGCTCTTGGCCAGCTCGACATCATCCTTCTTGCCGAGGTGCTTCAGGCGCTTGTAGTGGTTGTACACCGCCACCGACAGGATGCGCTTGGCAGTAGCCTGTCCGATCACATACTGGTCCAGCAGGTCGGTGATTTCCTGTGGCGTGGGCAGATCCGACTTGGCGCCGGCTACGCTTTCCACGCTGGCAGCTTCATCACGGATGATGTCGTTGCACAGGTCGATGCATTCGTCGCAGATGAAGACCGAAGGACCCGCGATGAGCTTTTTGACTTCATGCTGGCTCTTGCCGCAGAAGGAGCAGTAAAGCAGTTTTTCGCCGCTGGAGGATTTTTTCTCAGACATAGAGCTACTAGGATAGAAGTTACGACCCGATCATACCCGCGAAATCCGGATTCGTCACGGCTTGGTCATTTAAGCTGCCCCTTATTGCTTCACAGGACTGCCGTATGACCGTTATATGTCAGCGAGAGTGCCATTTATCAAGCAAACAGAAGCAGAAAACCCGCTCTGTGCCAAATTCGTCAAAATTTGATAAAAAAAATGCCCGAACATGTTCCGTTCGGGCATTTTTTGCGGCCTTGCACTGAAGCAAGAAGATGCAGATCAAGCGCGCTCGGTCAGCACCTTATCGATCAGGCCATATTCCACGGCGGCATCAGCCGACATGAAGTTGTCGCGATCGGTGTCCTTGCTGATCTGTTCGACGCTACGGCCGGTCTTGTCAGCGAGGATGCTGTTGAGGCGCTCGCGCAGGTACAGGATTTCACGTGCCTGGATCTCGATATCGGATGCCTGGCCCTGGGCGCCGCCCAGAGGCTGGTGGATCATGATGCGAGAGTTCGGCAGCGAGAAACGCTTGCCCTTGGCGCCAGCGGCCAGCAGGAAAGCGCCCATGGAAGCAGCCAGACCCGTACACAAGGTCGACACCTGCGGTTTGATGAACTGCATGGTGTCGAAGATCGCCATGCCGGCCGAAACCGAACCGCCAGGCGAGTTGATGTACAAGGAAATGTCCTTGTCCGGGTTTTCGCTTTCCAGGAACAGCAACTGGGCCACGATCAGGTTGGCCATCGCATCATTGACCGGTCCGACCAGGAAAATGATGCGTTCCTTCAGCAGGCGCGAATAGATGTCGTAGGCACGCTCGCCACGACCACTCTGTTCGATCACCATCGGCACCATGCCGAGCATTTGCGTATCCAATGCAGATTGCTTCATCAGACCTGTCATGTATGCATCCTTAAGCGTAAGAGTTTTCTGATACTACTAGAGAAAACCGGATTACGCTTGCGCCTGATTACCCATCAGTTCGTCGAACGAAACCGGCTTTTCCGAGACCTTGGCTTTGCCGAGAACGTAGTTGACGACGTTTTCTTCCAAAACAAGGGCTTCGACTTCAGCCAGGCGACGACGGTCGGAGAAGTAGTACTTCAGCACTTGTTGCGGGTCTTCGTAGCTTTGAGCGAAGTCTTCGATCTGGGCCTTGACCTGTTCTTCGGTGGCTTCCAGCTTGTTCTGCTTGACCACTTCAGCCAGGATCAGACCCAGGCGCACGCGACGCTCGGCCTGGGCAGTGAACAGTTCCTTGGGCAGTTGCATGACCTTCGGGTCCATGCCGCGCTGGGCCATGTCCTGACGTGCCATTTCGGACAGACGCTCGACATCCTGGTCGATCAGGGCGGTCGGCACGTCCAGTTCGGAAGCCTTGATCAGGGCGTTCATCACGCTGTCCTTGGTCTTGGCCTTGGTGCGGGCAGTGACTTCGCGCTCCAGGTTCTTCTTGATGTCTTCGCGCATCTTGGTCAGATCGCCGTCTTCGATGCCCAGGGATTGGGCGAAGACTGCGTCGACTTCAGGCATGTGCGCCCACTCGATCTGCTTGACGGTGATGGTGAACTCGGCGGTCTTGCCGGCCACGTCCTTGCCGTGATAGTCCTCGGGGAAAGCCAGCGGGAAGGTCTTGGATTCGCCGACCTTCAGGCCGATGGTCGCGGCTTCGAATTCCGGCAGCATGCGGCCTTCGCCCAAGACGAACGGGAAGGCATCAGCCTTGCCGCCCTGGAATTCCACGCCGTCGATCTTGCCGACGAAGTCCACGGTCACGCGGTCGCCATTCTGGGCCGACTGGTCGGCACCACCGTCGCCGTGCGCGCCTTGCTCGCCCTTGACGTGGTAGTGCACGCGCTGCTTGCGCAGGATGTCGATGGTCTTGTCGATTTCGGCGTCGGAGACGGCAGCGGTGGTCTTTTCGACTTCAGCGCCGGTCAGGTCGCCCAGAACCACTTCCGGATAGACTTCGAAAGTGGCGTCGAAGGCCAGCTTGCCTTCGCCGGCTTCTTCGCTGGTCTTGGGTTCGATGCGCGGGAAACCGGCCACGCGCAGGTTGTTCTCGACGGCGGCGTCGTTGAATGCGCGGCCAACCTTGTCGTTCAGGACTTCGGTTTCGACCTGGTAGCCGAACTGGGCGGCAACCATCTTCATCGGCACTTTACCCGGACGGAAACCCGGCGCCTTGGCGGTACGGGCGCGCACCTTCAGGCGCTTTTCCACTTCAGCCTGAACATCGGCCAGCGGGAAAGACAGGGTCATACGACGTTCGAGTTTGCTCAGGGTTTCGACTGCAGTTGCCATTTAAATCGTCCAAATGTTAAGAATTCCGTAAGCCGGAGCATTCCTGCTGTGTCCCAATCGAATGACTGCAGACGACAAGCGCCCTGCCCGGCCGCGCTAAAGCTCGCTATTTTATACGCAAAAAGCGCCGATAGTCCAAAAATGGGCTTGCCACCCTGCAAACAGAGGGAAAACCGGGGCACAGCCCGTCTGGCCAGCCTGCAGGCGGGCAACGATGTAGCCGACCGTGTCCGCTCGCGCTACCGCTGCGCCCATCTATAAAGAATTTAGCGAATTATTTCTGTTTCAGTGGAATCGGGGTGGACGGCGACACCGGCACGGCCGTCACGGCGTTCATCGGACTGCCATCGATGAGCTTGTCGGAATAGGTCAGATAGACCAGCGTATTGCGCTTGGCATCAACCACCCGCACCACGTGCAACCGCTTGAAGAGGATGGACATGCGCTCGCTGAAGACGTCCTCCTGTACCGGCAGCTTGTCCTGGAACTGCACGTTGGGCGCCACCTGGCGGCAGGCGATGGAGGCCTCGGACTTGTCTTCCGCCAGTCCCACCGTTCCTTTGACGCCACCGGTGCGGGCCCGGGACACGTAGCAGGTCACGCCGACCACCTTGGGATCGTCATAGGCCTCGATAACCACGCGGTCATTCTTGCCCAGCCAGCGGAAAGCCGTGCTGACATCAGCCAGCTCTTCCGCCGAAGCCGGCGGAGCAACAGCAACAGCGAGAAGAGCCGCGGAAAAGGCCACCCCAGCCCGCAGGCATACTTGAAGATTCATATGAAATGATGAAAAGCTGAATAAGTTAAGGGAAGGTTCTGCAAATAGACCGACAATGCCGAGCATTGTTCAGCTCGGCCGCTCCGCGACACAGCTTTGCATCGCTTTTGCCATCCAGCCGCCGGCCTTGCCTCATTCCTCGATCTTCTGAAAGCGCGGCACCTGCTTGCCCTCGACCTCCACCATCTCGAAGAACACCTCGCGCGGGCGCAGCCACAAGCGCCCATCCGCCGCACGATAAATGATCATGGGCGTCAGATCAGCTTCCAGAATGGCCTCATCGACATATTCGTAAATGCCGCCCTTGTAATGACGATAGTGTGTCATGCAACTCCCGGTCCGTGATAAGCCAGCCGGCATGGTACTACCGATGGATTCACAGCAGAAAATGTCCGCGCAGAAAAACGCAGACAGCTGCAACGGCTTGCAGTACAATGGCGCGCTTTGACAAAATGCTACCTGCATCGGTAGCGGCAAATCTGCGGCAAACCTGCTTCCAGACTGCTATAGCGCCGATGCCCGACACCTTCAGCGAGGATGGCGAAATTGGTAGACGCACCAGGTTTAGGTCCTGACGCCAGCAATGGTGTGGGGGTTCGAGTCCCCCTCCTCGCACCAGAATCACGCAGCGCCACCATCGGCCCGACACGACAGGATCACCATCCCGTCGGGCAGGCCGATCGGGTCCCCAACACCCCCGCAAGCAGATAGCGCAGCCCCGCTGCCGCATCACTTCACCGCACTGTTTCCCCCATCCGCAAACAGCGCCGCACCCGTCACGAAACTGGACATCGGACTGACCAGAAACAGTGCCGCTGCAGCGATCTCTTCCGGTTGCGCAATCCGCTTCATCGCATGCAGGCCGGCAGCCCACTGCTTCTGCTCCGGGCTGCCGCCCATGTCGGTATCGACGCCACCAGGCAGCAAGGCATTGGCCCGTATCCCCTGCACCGCATAGTCGGCCGCAATGCCCTTGACCAGCCCCATCAGCCCGGCCTTTGCCGCGCCATAGGCCGCCATGCCGGCAATGCCTGCGCTGGTCCCCACAAAGCTGGAGGTGAACACGATGGCGCCCCCACCACGCGCCAGCATGGCCGGGATCTGGCTGCGCGCGCCGAGGTAGGCAGCGGTGAGATTGGCATGCAGGGTATGTTGCCATTCGTCCGGGGTGATCTCCGCAAGCGGCTTGAGCGCTCCCAGTGCCCCTGCATTGTTGACGGCGATATCCAGCCCGCCGAACTCCTTCATGGCCAGCTCCACGCACTGCTGGTGGGTCGCGGGCTGCCCGACGTCTCCTGCCAGCACGCCAGCCTTGCCGCCGCTACTGCTGATGGTGGCCGCAAGCTGCTCCAGGCCTTCCCGGTTCCTCGCATTCAGGATCACCGACGCGCCCTGCGCGGCCAATAGCAAGGCAGTCGCCCTGCCGATCCCGGCTGACGCTCCAGTGACGAGCGCGACCTTTCCTTCCAGTAGAGCCATGGTGTTTCTCCTTCTGTTGTCATCGGAGACCGCACTCTATGGGGCTTGCCGCTCGGCGCCACTCGATTTCTTGCTATCGAAATCGACCGGCCGACCGCCCGACCGGCGAAGCCACATCACCCCCATAGCTGCTACAATCCGCGCCTTTGCGGGGCGCACGTCCGTTTGAGACCGCCCACCGTCCAGCCCCAACCTCCGAGGATCTCCCATGCCTACCCAGGAAGAATTCGACGCACTCAAGCAAAGCCACAATGCGCTGCTGAACAAGTTCATCGAGAACAACACCGCCGACCAGATCCTGTTCTCCACCCTCTTCACGGCCGCAGCCGTGCTGTCCAAGGATGGCAAGCAGTTCACCGAAGGCGCCATGGGCATCGCCCGCTCGCTGGCCGCGCAACTCAATGCCGGTGGCACCATGCCCAAGGCCCTGCTGGAGACCGTGGAAACCCGCATCGCCACCATCGAGGCGCTGCTCAAGGACAAGTTCGACTGAGCCGCCACTCTGAGCTCGCCCCCTCATGGCCGTCGACCATTACGAGAACTTCCCCGTGGCCTCGCTGCTGCTGCCGGCGCACCTGCGCCCGGCGGTGGGGGCGATCTATGCCTTCGCCCGCAGCGCCGACGATATCGCCGATGAAGGCGATGCCGAACCGGCGCAGCGGCTGGCGGCCCTGCAGGCCTACGAAGCACAACTGGATCTGATCGCCGCCGGCAGCCGCTGCACCACGCCGATCTTCCAGCGCCTGCAGCAGACCATCGCCGACCATGCGCTGCCGCTGCAGCCGTTCCGTAACCTGCTCTCGGCCTTCCGCCAGGATGTGGTGACCACCCGCTACGCCCGCTACGAGGACTTGCTGGATTACTGCCGCCGCTCCGCCAATCCGGTCGGCACGCTGATGCTTCACCTCTACGGCGCAGCAACTGAAGAGAACCTGCGCGATTCGGACGCCATCTGCAGCGCCCTGCAATTGATCAATTTCTGGCAAGACGTCGCCATCGATTGGGAAAAGCAGCGCATCTACCTCCCCCTGGAAGACCTGGCGCGCTTCGGCGTGAGCCCGCAGGACATTGCCGACGGCTGTAGCGCACCACGCTGGCAGCAACTCATGCAGTTCGAGATCATGCGCGCACGCGACCTGATGCTGTCCGGCGCACCGCTGGCGCGCCGACTGCCGGGGCGCATCGGGCTGGAACTGCGCATGGTGGTGCAAGGCGGCCTGCGCATCCTGGAGCGCATCGAACGCGCGCAGGGGGATGTCTTCAGGCAGCGCCCCAGGCTGGGCAAGCGCGACTGGCTGATCGTCGGCTGGCGCGGGCTGACCAGATAGCTGCGGCCGGACATGAAAAAGCCCCACAGGACCGTAATGCCGCTCAGTTAAGCTTGTTACCAGCTCGAAAGCTCGCTCAGACTTTGTTTGCACCACCGCTGACCGTTCGTCCTGAGTAGCGGCGTAGCTGCGTATCGAAGGCGCGCCACAAGTTGAGCAGCGCCCCTTCGACAGGCTCAGGACAGGCTTCGATACGGCCCTAAAGGGCCTACTCAGTCCGAACGGTTTCAGATGGCTTGAAGAGAACCAAGCAAAATCGCCACGCCAAAGTCATCTGGCGCGGCGATTTTTTCTTAACTGAACGGCATTACGG
>NZ_MUXB01000202.1:0-1489 GCF_001994935.1 Herbaspirillum sp. VT-16-41 | reverse complement strand
CTTAGTGGTTTATTAAAATGCCCTGTCTGTGGTCACGGAATGGTTCCCAGTCGTTCCAAAGGAAGCTCAGGACAAACATACCGCTACTATACTTGTGGGGAATATCATAATAAAGGTAAGCAAGCATGCCGTCCAAATTCCATTCGTGCGGATAAAGCTGAAAAACAAGTATTTGAGGAACTTACTAGAATTGTCTCTCAACCAACTGTTTTAAGAGAAATCATTGAAGAAACGAACAAACAAAGAGTTCATTCGACTGAGCCAATTCAAGAGGAAATAAAGTTGATACAAAATAAGATAAACAAATTAACAAAGCATATAGACAAGCGGATGAACGCGCTATTAGATGGGGACATTCCACAGGATATTGTTGCAGGTATCAAGTGGTGGGTGTCGGGACGCGGGCATGTGCGAGCTGAGATGTTTCTTTTTTTGAGCTATCCGCGGCCCCCGGCGCTCTCCCCTCTTCCCCGCCCCGGCGCTCTCCCGATCTTCCGCCCCCCGCCCGCCCCGGGCCAGCAGGCCCGCAGGCAGCTGCGCGAGAGCCTGCCGAGTGACGGCGATGTGATCAGCGGCGGTGTTCGAGCCGGCGTTGCCGGGGCGGAGGCGGATCGCCCGCGGTTAGATCGGAAGAGCACACCTCTGGAACCCAGCACATTGCGGAAGATCGGAAGCCGCGTTCTGCTTTAAAAAAAACAACATTCCGCTTAAACACACACACAGGCACCCACTGCTGAGCCGCCTTCACTTAATATCGTGTCTTCAATCATGCACCCGGTTGTTGGAATGGCCACTGATAAAAAGCCGTTCCCTTTCGCCTTGCCAATCGGTCTGACTTCAACTTTATTTGGCATATTAGGATTGGCTTTTGCCCCGGATTATAAATGGATTATTATATCAGTATTGTTCATTGGTCTCGGTTCAGCTGTATTCCACCCGGAAGGATCTAGGGTGGCTTATATGGCAGCTGGCCAGCGCAGAGGTCCGGCCCAATCAATCTATCAGGTAGGGGGAAACACTGGACAGGCACTTGCTCCTATCATTACGGCCCTTATTCTTGTTCCGCTAGGTCAAATGGGTGCTGCCTGGTTTACTGCAGTTGCTGCTATTGCAGTCAAGAATGGATGTAAATTTATCATATGGAAGAATGATAAATTTTTACAAACGATGAAAAAGAAGCCAACAAAAACGATGGTAAAGCAAATTCTGAAAAATAATAAAGCATATGTAAAAGGATTAACGAGTAAAAATGGTAAAAAATTTAATGCGTATTTAAGCTATGAAAAAAATGCAGACAACGATTACTATAGTTTGAAAATAGAATTTAAGAAAAAATAAGGGAGGTGACCTTGGTTATTTTCAACCTATAGAAAATAGTCATAATGCTTGTTCATTTCACTTATAATAATGTAGTAATGTATTCTTTCTCAATCTAATTTTAATCCTTCTAGTATATTTAGACTTATTTCGACAACTAGTCCTTATTACT
>NZ_MUXB01000276.1:0-373 GCF_001994935.1 Herbaspirillum sp. VT-16-41 | reverse complement strand
CGTAATCATTCACAATATGAATGATAGTTGAATTTATTATTTATGGTGATGTGTAATTTAAGCCGATTTTTTCTTCACATATCATCATTATGGATGGTTTTCAGCATGATGCAGGACATTAAGCTTAAATTTAATCCGGCTATGCGCAATTCGACGTAGCAGCAAATGTGCCACGCGTTGCGAATTAACCTGATCAGGCAGGTATTTTGAAAATAGAGAAGAGCGCTGCGGTTGTAAAGTATAACTGGGGGAAATATATAACGACTTGCTTAAAAAGCAAGCCGCTATACATCATATATTAAGTAGCGGTATATATATGCGGCGGATTGTTCAGCTGTGCTAAAAGATGGCTAATAAGCATAGGTCTTATTTT
>NZ_MUXB01000096.1:0-374 GCF_001994935.1 Herbaspirillum sp. VT-16-41 | reverse complement strand
CTACAGAAGTTAAGTTTATTCCAATAACCCAGTCCGCCCATTGTCTACTTATCCCAGCATCTCTTAGGGCTTTCATCGCTTGATTTGGTTTTACTTTTGCCAATCCTTCTATTACTTCATTCGGTGTCCATTCATTTAATAGTAAACGATATACCGGTTTGGACTGTCTTCCCCCACGGTATATAATACTATCGCCTATTAACTGTCCTTCTCGGTCATAGTCACACGCTGAAATAATTGCTTCTACATCTGTTCTATGTATTAATTGATGGATTAGTTTTAATTGTTTATTTGCTCCACTATCTGGTTTTTCTCTATCTCTTGGATTACTTTTCACCTTATATTTAAATTCATTAGGGATAAATGGAAAGTTT
>NZ_MUXB01000056.1:0-375 GCF_001994935.1 Herbaspirillum sp. VT-16-41 | reverse complement strand
CGATTCCAGATCGTCGACCGACACGAAGGTCGGCTCGCCGCCCATGGTCAGCCGTACGTCATCCTTCGTCAGATCGGCGTCGATCTGCTCGCCGAGCCGGTCGAGCCGCGCCCAGGATGCATCCGCAAACGGTCGCGTGATCCGCGGTGCCTCGCGGATACGCTTGACGCTCATCTCGAAGCCGAACTCGACATTGGCGAAGCCCGCAGTGCCGGTCACCGGCGCGGCCGAGCGGTAGTGCGGCGTGGCGCAGACCGGGATGTGTCCCTCGCCGGTCAGCATGCCGGAGGTGACGTCGAAACCGATCCAGCCCGCGCCGGGCAGATAGACCTCGGCCCAGGCGTGCAGGTCAGTGAAATCGCTCTCGACCTCGCG
>NZ_MUXB01000077.1:0-30194 GCF_001994935.1 Herbaspirillum sp. VT-16-41 | reverse complement strand
GTAAATCGTTTCTTCATGCTGCCTCCGTATGGGGCAGACTCTACATCATTGCCGTACTAATCTCGGGGAGCAGGTCAACCGCGCCCTGGCCGCCTTGCGCTCGCTCAATGAGACCCTGGAACAGCGCGTCCAGGAACGGACCAACGCCTTGCTGGAGGCCGAGGAGGCCCTGCGCCAGGCGCAGAAGATGGAAGCGGTGGGGCAACTGACCGGTGGCCTGGCGCACGACTTCAACAATATCCTGGCCGGCATCAGCGGCAGCCTGGAACTGATGAAGGTGCGCATGGCCCAGGGCCGCATCAGCGACATCGAACGTCACCTCAACGGCGCCCAGTCCGCCGTCAAGCGTGCTGCCGCGTTGACCCAGCGCCTGCTGGCGTTTTCGCGACGGCAGACGCTGGACCCCAAGCCCGCCGATCTCAATCGCATCGTGGCCGACATGCACGAACTGATCGGCCGCAGCGTCGGCCCGGCCATTACGGTGGAAACCATTGCCGCCGGCGGGCTCTGGCATACCTTCGTGGACGTCGGCCAACTGGAAAACGCCTTGCTCAACCTCTGCATCAATGCCCGCGACGCCATGCCGCATGGGGGCCGCCTCACCATCGAGACTGCCAACCGCTGGCTGGACGACATGGCGGCCATGCAGCGCGGTGTGACGCCGGGCCAGTATGTCTCCCTGTGCGTGAGCGATACCGGCACCGGCATGTCGCCGGACGTGGTGGCGCGTGCCTTTGATCCCTTCTTCACCACCAAGCCCACGGGGCAGGGGACGGGGTTGGGCCTGTCCATGGTGTATGGCTTTGCCGGCCAGTCGGGCGGTGCGGTACGCATCTATTCCGAACTGGGCCAGGGCGCCACACTCTGCATCTACCTGCCGCGCCACCACGGCCAGGCGGGCGAAGAAGACCTGCTCATGCCGGACGAAGCCGGTGCCACGGCAGCGCCAGGCAGCAAGACCATCCTGGTGGTGGACGATGAACCGCTGGTGCGCATGGTGACCGTGGAGGTCCTGTCCGACCTGGGCTACAGCGTGCTGGAGGCCGAAGACGGGCCGACGGCCTTGAAGCTGCTGCAAGCCTATCCGGAGCTGGACCTGCTGATCACCGACGTCGGCCTGCCCAATGGCATGAATGGCCGCCAACTGGCCGACGCCATCCGCGCCCCGCGACCCGAATTGCCGGTGCTGTTCGTGACCGGTTATGCCGAGAACGCGGTGCTCAACCACGGCCACCTGGAACGGGGCATGCAGGTATTGACCAAGCCGTTCGCAGCCGATGTGCTGGCGCGGCGGGTACGGGAGCTGGTGGGAGATGAGCGTGATACGGCAAGCTGACCCGGGGAGGTTTGCTCTGTCCTGCAGAACTTGAGGGGCTTGCAGCGCCGAAAAGCAGTTCGCCGACGCTCGTTACTTATCTTGCCAATTTAAATATTTCTAGAAATCCTTGGCATTGTATTCATTCATTGACAGGTGACGTCAAGGTTGCGCCATCATCCACGCCCACAGTGCATCCCGGAGCCATTCCACCATTTCTGATGCACTGGAAACCGGGTGCAGGAACGTCTGGATTTCGACACCCGGCCCGTCATCGAGGAGTCGTGGGTGAATTCCAAAGCAAGAAAACAGCCGTATTACCGACTTGCTTCGTCGAGTCTTCCATTTGCAAAACCTGCCTGGAAATTGTTTTCCGGACTAAAGGGATGCGTGCCCCTGGTCAGTGAGCAGACCGTATCCATGTCGCGCCCGGCTCCAGGGGAAGTGCTTCCCGCTGATGTGACGCCTTCTGCGATAGGGGGCTCACGCCCGAACCGACCCGGGAAGCGGGAGGCCGACCGGCAGAAGACACTGGCCCGACAATTGGAAAAACAGAAGCCACTTCTGGCACCTGGTGATTCTCAGGCTAAGGCCCGGGCGGCAGAGCTTCTCGATCCAGGGGTATTCGAGGCCGAGCACTGCGATGAGCTACCGGCTTTCGACATGCTGGACATTCCTGATGCCATGGAAAACATGGGTTGGCCTGTCTCCGCAAGATTGGCCAGGAAATGGTTTTCAAGTCCTGAGCTTGTTTGGGATAAAACGGCCCATGCCGACCTACCTGTGGATGACAGCATCACCCTCAATTGGGTCAGGAGATTCGGCGTGGTGGAATGGAAGTATCGTTATCTGCTGGAGCGCGCTATCTACACGCCCGAAGCGAAGTCCGCACTCAAGTTCTGCGTGGAGAATGTCACCCAAGATGCTTTCAGAGCACGCCAATCGCTGGCGATCAACACGGCGACGGATTTAACTAACCTCCCTTTGTTTCACAAGAAATGGCAATTTCAGCATATGCGCATTTCGAACTACGAAACGATCGGCCGAGATTTGGCCATGACGGACCTGGCCGCAGCGCTGGCCAATTTCAGTATTTGTGTGGCGGTAGGTCGTGTCGAAGTCGTAGGAGAGAAGTACTATCAATATGACAATCTCGGGAAGACCAAGACGTTTTGTATGAACCCATCTATCCGGGTAACTCACGTCTACGTGTACGTGCGTGACAATTATTCGTTCAACGACCATTCAGATAGCGAAACCTCCCAATACCTCGGGCATTGGAACAAGACTGGCATGCTGGTATTTTTGGGAGGCATGATCGGCGATTGGGCCAATCATGTTCAGGAATTTGTAAAGGCTCAGGCCAACACCGCTTCGCCGGTCGACCTGTCGGATGGTTCGGTACGTCTACATAACAGGTTGATGGGCATGCCCGTAGATAGGCGAACTGGACTCTTCAGTAAATTCCGTAGGGATGACGTCCACTATCCCATCTTCAACAAAAGCTTCAATGAGTGGCGGACAAAGCACCACCGAGGTGGAGATTTCTGGATTTTTTCAAAGCCGCAATGCGTGAGGTTAGAAAAACCCATCCACATCGCTTTGCGGCAGTTGTGCCGGGATACGGAGCGAATGTGAGACGCGTTGCGTATCTCCTGTTGGCGCTCTGTATAGCCGCCGCTTTTATCGCACCGCCTGACTGGCTGACCGGAAGCGTCATCTTCTTAATTCTTGACGTCGGAAGCCACCTGGCCGTTGCCGGACTGGTGGCTGCTCTACTGCTCTTGTTGATATTTGCCCGATTTATTGGGCGAAAGCGACGACGTTGGACAGTCGTAATGATCTTCCTGCTCACGCTCACTCTTGGCATTTGGCTTGCTGACGAGCTCTACGAAACTCGCTACGCAGACTGCGACGACACCACCCAGGAGTTGAACGGCGGACCGGTGTCGATCGGTGGATCAGCCTATGACATCACCTTGTGCCAAGCCCCGGCTCTGATCGGAAGAGGGCAGGTGGTCAGGCTCCTGGTAAAGGATTCAGAGGGACAAAAGCTCGCGCGAAGATATTTTCTCATCGGGAAATTCGACGAAGAACACGAAGCTTTGCGCTTTGGCAGCGATGCGATCCTATATCAGGACCAGAGCGCCGATATGCCGTTACGTGCGATCCAGTTTCCTCCTTCGCTCCAGGACTGGATCATGGCACGACTCCCGTTTGCGCTTTAGGGCCTGTTCACGTTCAATCTACGCATCTCGCCGATTGAAGATGAACAGGCCCTGATAAATGCGTTTCGCGGCCTCAAAATAGAATGTCGTCGCAAATTCATTGAGTCGTCGGCGATGGCGCAGCACCATCAGCCATCGAAATCCTGACTGCTCTCCATGTCACTCACTCTTCCAGTAGGCCTTCATCTGGGTGCCGCCATTGGTGCCGTATTGATTGGGCCTCTCGCCCTCTGGACTCGCCTGGGTCGCACGGTACGTCCGCGCTGGCATCGCGTCTTCGGTTATGGCTGGCTGGGCTGTATGGTCATCACCGCGCTGTCAGCGCTCTTCATCCGTTCGCATGACTTGCCCAATGTCGGCGGATTTTCGCCCCTGCATCTGCTGGTGCCGTTGACCGGGGTGGGGCTCTATCGCGCCGTCACCGCAGCCAGGCGTGGAGACATCGTCCAGCATCGGCGCACCATGCAGGGCATCTATGTCGGCGCCTGTCTGGTGGCGGGGCTCTTCACACTGCTGCCCTCACGCTATCTGGGGCAACTGGTCTGGGGCCAATGGCTGGGCTGGCTGTGATCACGCTGGCCCGTCTAGACCGCCGCGCCAAAGAATGAACCGATGGCCGCTGTGCTGGCCATGGCCAGCGAGCTCCACAGGCTGACTCGCAAGGCCCCCTTCCAGAGGTTGGCGCCCCCGGTCCGGGCCGCGACCGCGCCCAGCACCGCCAGCGACAACAGGGCAGCGATCACGATCGCCTCCAGCAGCACGCCTGCAGGGGCCAGCCATACCACGGCCAGCGGCAGGGCTGCGCCCACCGCGAAACTCAGCGCCGAGACCAGTGCCGCCTGTACCGGGCGCGCGGTGGTTGTTTCGGAGATGCCCAGCTCATCGCGTGCATGGGCGTCCAGGGCGTCGTGGGCCATCAACTGGGTCGCTACTTGGTTAGCAGTTTCCTGCTTCAGGCCACGGCGCATGTAGATCGCCATCAACTCGCGATGTTCGCCCTCGGGGTCGGTTGCCAGTTCTTCCTTCTCCTGGCTCAAGGCCGCCTTTTCGCTATCAGCCTGGGAATGCACGGAGACATATTCGCCGGTGGCCATGGACATGGCACCAGCCACCAGGCCAGCCACGCCCGTCAGCAATACGTTCTCGTGGCTGGCGTTGGCGGCCACCACGCCCACCAGCAGGCTGGCAGTGGAGACGATGCCGTCGTTGGCACCCAGGACGGCGGCACGCAGCCAGGAAATGGCATCGACCTTGTGATGTTCGAGATGGAATCTGGGCATGGCTATGCAGTAGACGAGGTGTCGGAATGGCGCAGATTCTAGGGGTGGGGCGGCGAGAATGCCATGACAATTAGCGAAAATGAGGGCAATTCGCATTTGTTGGCCGCTTGGTGAAGAAACTGACGGGCGCTGACTTCCTGCAGTCCCACGAGGATGACAGACGGGATGATGGGCCGCTCGCGGTAGTGGCCGATGCCGCTGGTTTTAGCGCTCTGCTAGTCTGAGCTGCAGGATCGCCTATTCGTTTCCGCTGACACTGCAAAGGCTGCAGAGCCTGACATAGCACCATCACCAGAAGGAGAACATCATGTCCGATCGCAAGCCCAAGACTGCCATCGCAATCGTTGCCGCCATTGCGGTATTGGCGCTAATCGGTGGCGTTTCCTTGCTGGGGATGTTCCAGGCCGCCGGCCACAGTTGAACGGCAGCGACACGACGCCGCGGCAGGCCGGGTGCAAATCCCGCAGAGGGCATGAACCTCTACGTTCAGCCCTGACTGCCGTGGCGTGACCTGCTCTCCAGCCATCGGAACAGCACCATCCCCGCCAGCATCGCGACGACGAAGGCCATCCCTTTCCGTTCTCCCTCACCCAGCAGCACCAGTGCCGGGCCCGGGCAGATGCCGGCGATTCCCCAGCCGACCCCAAACAGCAGACTGCCCAGAATCAGGCGCCGGTCAATGCGCGTGGCAGCGGGCAGTTGCATCGGCTGTCCCAGCAGCGATTGCTGCATCTTGCGGGCGCGCGCGAAAGCGATCACACCGACCCCGATCGCTCCCCCCATCACGAAGGCCAGCGAAGGATCCCACGCCCCCGCCAGATCAAGAAAGCCGAGTACCTTGGCCGGATCGGCCATGCCGGAGACGATCAGTCCCAGGCCGAACAGGAGGCCGGCTACCCCTGCAGCGAGCATCTCTTTGTTATTCATCTTTGCATCCATGGATGGTGAACTCAGAATCCGGCCAGGTGGCGCAGCAGGTAGACGCTGACGAAGCCGGCGCCCATGAAGCTGGCAGTGGCGACTGCCGACCGCGGGGAAAAGCGGGATAAGCCACAGACGCCATGCCCGCTGGTGCAGCCAGCGCCGTAGCGCGTGCCCACCCCCACCAGCAAGCCGGCCAGCACGACCTGCGGGTAGCCGGCATCGATGCGCACCGCGGGGAGGGCCGTGACGGCGCCATAGAGCAGCGGCGCCAGCAACAGTCCCAGCACGAACAGGACGCGCCAGCCGGTGTCGCGCGAGGGGGGCTGCAGCAGCCCGGCCACGATGCCGCTGATACCGGCAATGCGGCCAGTGAAAAGCACCAGCAGGGCG
This sequence comes from Herbaspirillum sp. VT-16-41, assembly GCF_001994935.1. NCBI lineage: Bacteria > Pseudomonadati > Pseudomonadota > Betaproteobacteria > Burkholderiales > Oxalobacteraceae > Herbaspirillum > Herbaspirillum sp. VT-16-41. The sequence continues at coordinate 24,057 of NZ_MUXB01000077.1, read as the reverse complement.
GCAGCGGCCCCGATCAGCATACCTCCCACCAGCGCCCCGCCGGGGGTAAAACTGTTCCACGCAATGTGCATGTTCATTCCTTCGGGCAGTAGAGTTGGTACATCAGTTCGAGCATCGCCAGCAGCCGTTCATCGGCCACACGGTAGTAGACGCGCTTGCCGTCGCGGCGGGTAGTGACCACGCCCTCGTTGCGTAGCACGCCCAATTGTTGCGACAGGGTCGGCTGCCGGATATCAAGCGCTTCTTCCAGTTCGCTGACGCACATCTCCTGCTGCGACAGCTGGCACATCAGCAGCAGGCGGTCTTCATTGGCAAGGACCTTCAGGGCGGTGACCGCTTCACCGGCGGCCTGGCGCATCTGTTCGGCGCGTAGCGGGGTTACGTTGCTCATGCGTTTTCAATATAAAAAAATATAATATATTAAAACATATAATAATGGCCGCAAGCGGACAACGCAAGGATTTCAGGAAAGGGGCAGGAAAGGGGCAGGAAAGAGAAGGGACTGCAGGCAGGAGTGTGGGCGGGGCTGCGGCAGAGGTCGCGCAAGCAAGCAGGCGGTGGACCGGTGTTGGCGAGATCCTCGCCCGGATGATTCAGGAAGCGGCGTGCAGCAGATCGATCAGCCGACAACTGGCCTGTCTGGCGGCCGCCATGGCTTCTTCGGCAAATGCAAAAGGCGCGTCCTGCCCGCAAAACTGCAGTTCGCCATTGATGTAGAGATCCCAGGTCCACCCACCGACACCGGTTCTTCCATTGCCGCCTGTGGCACCGCCGTCGGGGCTGGCCGGACATTTGAGCTCGATCCGGACCAGCTCGTTGCGATACCTGAAAAGTGCCTTTCTCATCTTCCCCGCCGCGTTTCTTATCGTGGAGCAGGTGGCTTTGACAAAGCTCATCCTGAACAGCCCCAGTGTACGCTATTACTCCAATGACAACAGTGCTATTGAGCCACATGCACGAAATGCAATCATTGCCAATACGGCAATAGCAGTCGTCTATGGATTTTCACTTGGCGGCGATACGCTTCCCTCCAGATGCGTCCGGCCCGGCGCCAAGCAGCTTGTCAAGCCATTCGTCGTGATGATGGTGGGGCGTGGTGATGGCGTAGAAGCTCTCGACCAGTTCACTGGTCTGCCCGGCCACGACCAGGGTGCCGTTGCGCAGTTCATCCTGCACCACCACTTCCGGCAGGACGGTCAGCCAGCCGCTGTCGCGGGCGATCAGTCGCAGCATGGCCATGTCGTCGACTTCGGCGCGCATGCGAGGGCGCACATCGTTGGAAATGCACAGGGCGTCGAACTGCATGCGCAGTGCGTGGCGCGGCCCGGGTAGGGCCATATCCACGCCTTCCAGATCTTGCGGGATACGCAGGCTGCGGCTTTCCCAGCGCTGCGCCGGGCCCACAACCGATACCGCCTGGCTGCCCAGGAAACGACAGTGCAGCGGACGATCCGGGTCGGAGGGCACCGTCTCGTTGGCCAGGACCACGTCCAGCTGGTGTTGCACCAGCCGCTCCAGCAGGCCTTCCAGCAAGCCCGATTCCAGGGTCAGCGACACGGTGGCGTCCGACATCATGGGGCGCAGCCAGTTTTCCTGGTAGTTACGCGACAGCGTCGCCACGCTGCCCACCCGCAGCCGGGTGATGCCGGCGGAGCGGCCTTCCAGGCGGCCCAGCATTTCCTGGCTCAAGCCGAAGATATTGTCGGCATAGGTGAAGACCAGTTGACCGGTATCAGTCAGGCTCAGTCGACGGCCCTCGCGGATGAAGAGATCTTCTTCCAGCTGCTTTTCCAGCTGACGAATCTGGGCTGACACCGCCGATTGCGAGGTATGGAGCTCTTCCGCCGCGCGGGTCAAATGGCCGAGCTTGGCGACTCGCCAGAAATAGCGCAGATGATGGAAATTAAGCTGTTCTAGTCGCATCGTTCTTTTTTATAGATTGATTTGTTCATATAAATGTAATTTACAGAACGATCTTTGACAAGCATCATCCGGCCATCGCACTGCATGAGGCTTCCTGTCATGACCGCCATTTCCGTTCTTTCCTGCGCAGCCTGGGCAGCGCCCGGGCTGATGTTTGCCATGGCCACTCTGGCGGCCGGCACCTCGCTGCCACCCATGCGTCTGTGGCGTTGTTACCAGGCACTCTCAGGCCTGGCGCTGTTGCTGGCATTGTCGCTGGCCGTGGCAGCCTTGTTCTTCGACCGCCATGGCGCTCCCTGGCCCGGGGTTCTGGGTACGTCGACCCTCGGTCTGATGCTGGCGCTGCTGGTGCAGGGCCTGGGCACGGTGATCGGCAGCTTTTCGGCACGCTACCTGCAGGGGGAGGGCGGTCAGCGCCAGTACATCGCGGCCCTGTCGGTGGTGCTGATGGCCGTACACCTCTTGCTGCTGGCGGACCACTGGCTGGTGCTCATCGCCGCCTGGGCGCTGGTCGGGCTGGCGCTGGAAAAGCTGCTGTGCTTCTACCCGGACCGGCCCTTCGCTCGCCTGGCGGCCTACAAGAAACGCATCGCCGACCGCCTGGCCGATGTGCTGCTGGTCGCAGCGGCCGCACTGGCGTGGTCGGCAGTCGGCAGCGGTTCGTTGCCGGCGCTTTGGTCTCACCTGGCTCACCTGCCTCACGCGGAGCAACATGCCATGTCCCCGGGCCTGCAGCTGAGCGCACTCTGCCTGGTGCTGGCGGTGATCCTGCGCACCGCCTTGCTGCCGGTGCATGGCTGGCTGATCCAGGTGATGGAGGCGCCCACGCCGGTTTCGGCCCTGCTGCATGCAGGCGTGGTCAACCTCGGCGGTTTCGTGCTGGTGCGCTTTGCACCGCTGCTGGAGCAGGCCGTGGCCGCGCGCAGCGTGCTGCTGGTGGTCAGTGGCGGGACGGTGCTGCTGGCCGGGCTGGTCATGCTCACACGCATCAGCATCAAGGTGAAGCTGGCGTGGTCCACCGTGGCGCAGATGGGTTTCATGCTGCTCGAATGCGCTGCCGGCCTGTACATGTTCGCGGCCCTGCATCTGATCGGTCATTCACTGTACAAGGCGCATGCCTTCCTGTCCGCGTCGTCGGTGGTGCGGGACACCCGGCTGCAAGCCCTGCATGCGCCGGCCCTGCCATCCACGGCCAGCGTGGTCGGAGCACCACTGCTCAGCGCTGCGTTGGTCCTGGCCCTGCAAAGCGTCAGTCCCCATGCGGCCTGGCCGTGGTGGTGGAGCGGGGTGCTGGCCCTGGCCTGGGCACCCTTGTTGTGGCAGCCGCAGCGGCCGGAGGGGGCAGGCCTGCGCAGCATCGGCCTGGGGCTGGGTGGCGCCGCCGGCCTGACGCTGGCTGCCCTCGTGGCGCACCGGTTGCCGCTGCAGATCGTCGATTTCCCCCGCACCGGCTACGGTGTGCTGGCGCTGCTGACGATGTTGGCCCTCTATGTCTGCATGGGCTTGCTGCAGCTTCGCCCGCAAGCCATGGCGGCATGGCGTCGCCGCAGTTACGCCGGCTTCTACCTGGATGAGGCCTACACCCGCCTGGCCTTGACCCTGTGGCCATCCGACTGGGCGCCCAAAGCGCGCCGGGCGGCCGCAAGTCAACAGAACAATCTAGAACTCATTTCATAAATAGTCGCGAGATGCGTTCTGCCCAGAAAGGGCGCTGGCAAGGCGCGCGACGCGTCGTGTGGTGGTGCCACACGCAAGGAGCGCAACGCGGCCAGCGCCCTTTCTGGGCAGAACCCGGAGGGAGCGGCCCGTTTGGGCGAATTGCTGCGTTACGAATTTGGGTCAAGACGCCCAGTCTTGACCCAAATCCGCGCCTTGCACTTCATCCCAAACGGGACTCGCTCGCACTCGCGCCTATTTATGAAATGAGTTCTAGCTACAACGCAGACCGCGCCCAGCTTGCTGGGCGATGCCCGGCATTGAGCCAGCCAGATCCGGATCACAAGGAGAACACCCATGAATGCCTTCCATCAGAATGCCCAGGCAGCGCTGGCCAGCGCGCCGGTGCAGGCACAGGCCTGGACCGGGCAACAGGACCGTCTGCTCGAACAAGCCTGCCAGGACGCCTGCGGCGCCATTGCCCCGGCCTGGCCACTGGATCGCGCCATTGCCGTCAATCCCCACTGGACCCGCGTGGGCCTGCCGCTGCGCCAGGTTGCTGCGCGCATGCTGCTGCTGGGCGGGATCCAGGTCTTCCCGCCGCAGGAGCAGTTGCGCCAGGCCTGGGAGCAGGGCCGCGTCACCCGCGACGACTTGCGCTATGCGCTGCAACAGTCGCAGGAAGCGGCCGACCGTGGCATCGACGAGGCCCATTGCCTGGCGATGCTGACCTCGCCCACCCAGGTGCAGCGGCTGCCCTTGCTGATCGACGTCCTGGACAACGATCCGCAGCGCCATACCCGGCTATCCTGGCGGCAGGCCATCACGCACCAGGTCAGCCAGACCTGTGCCGCCTATTTCGACCGTCACCAGGCCGATTGGCAGCCGCAGCGCGGCATGGGCCTCTACGCCTTCTGGCGCGAGACGCTGGAGCATGACCACGGCATCGGCCTGTTGATGGGCCTGCCACACATCGCCGATGGGATCCGCGCCTTGCCGCCCAGCGCCCATGAGGCCGAGCGCTGGGTCATGCAGCACCTGGGCCTGCCCAGCGAAGTCTGGGCCGATTATCTGGAAGCAGTGCTGCTGACGGTCAATGGCTGGGCCTCCTGGTGCGCGTATCTAGGCTGGCAGGCGCGCCTGGAACAGGGTGAGGACCAGCACCTGCGCGAACTGCTGGCCATCCGCATGGCCTGGGGCGCCTTGCTGCTGGAGTGCAAGGACGATGCCGCCGCCGGTCACGCTTTCCACACCGTCCAGCAGGCCTGGGCGCGTTCGCCGGAACGGTTGCAACAGGCGCAGCACGATCTGCTGGTGGACGAACTCTGGCAGGTGGCCCTGGAGGCCGGCTATCAGCGCCGTCTGGCGCAGCAACTGCAGCGCCACGGCGAGCCCGCCGCGAGCGCTGCGCCTACCATCGAGGTGCAAGCCGCCTTCTGCATCGACGTGCGCAGCGAGCCCTTGCGCCGCGCCCTGGAGAGCGTGCATCCCGGCATGCAGACCCTGGGCTTCGCCGGTTTCTTCGGTCTGCCGGTGGCCTATACCCCGCTGGCCAGCGAAGCCAGTCGTCCGCAATTGCCTGGCCTGCTGGCACCGGCCTACCAGGTGCGCGATACCATCCAGCCGGCCGGCGCCGCCCAGCCCAGCAGCGTGCTGACCGACGCCGTGAGCCGCAGCCGGCGCCAGACCCTGGCCACCAAGGAACAGTGGCAGGGCAATACTCGCTGGCCGGGTTCGGCGTTTTCCTTCGTCGAGGTGGCCGGCGTGACGGCGCTGGGGGGCTTGTGGAAGTGGTTGCGCCCCGGACAGGCCGAACGCGCGCGTGACGACCTGCACGGCTTGCCGAGCCGTTACCGCCAGCTCTGCCGTCCGCAACTGAACGCCATCTCGCTTCCCGACAAGATCACCCTGGCCGCCCGGGTGCTGCACGCCATGGGACTGGATCGGCAGATCGCGCCGCTGGTGCTGCTGGTGGGCCATGGCAGCCAGTCGGCCAACAATGCGCATGCGGCCGCCCTGGATTGCGGCGCCTGCTGCGGCCAGACCGGCGAGGTCAATGCCCGTACGCTGGCACAGCTGCTCAATGAGACCGAGGTGCGGCGCCGCCTGCTGGAGCAGGGGATCCTCATTCCCGAGGACAGCCGCTTCCTGGCCCTCCTGCACAACACCACCACCGACGAGGTAGAGGCCTTCGATCTGGACCTCTTGCCGACGAACGCCCGCCAGCGCTGGGATGCCCTGCAGCCGACCCTGGCCGAGGCCGGCGACCGGGTGCGCCGTGAACGCGCTGGCCGGCTCGGCCTGCAGGACAGGCTGACGCCACCGGCCCTGTTGAAGGCATTGCGCCGGCGCGCCAATGACGGTGCCGAGACCCGCCCGGAATGGGGGCTCACCGGCAATGCCGCCTTTCTGATTGCGCCCCGCGCGCGCAGCCGTGGACTGGATCTGGGCGGACGTTGCTTCCTGCACGATTACGACGCCAGTCAGGACGCCGACGGCAGCGTGCTGGAACTGCTGATGACCGCACCCATGCTGGTGACCCACTGGATCAACTGGCAGTACCACGCGTCCACCAGCGACCCGGTGCGACTGGGCAGCGGCAACAAGCTGCTGCACAACGTGGTGGGCGGCACCATTGGCGTATTCGAAGGCAATGGCGGCGATCTGCGCATCGGGTTGTCGCGCCAGTCACTGCATGACGGCCAGCAGTGGGTGCATGAGCCCTTGCGGCTGACGGTAGTGGTGGACGCCCCGCAGGCAGCCATCGACGACATCGTCTCCCGCCATGCCATCGTGCGGCAGTTGCTGGAGCATGGATGGCTGCATCTGTGGCGCTTTGCCGGCAGCGGCCTGGTGCAGTGGAAGCAGGGCGGCTGGCAGGGTCTGGCTCTTTGAAAACCCCGGGACGCCCGGTATTTGAGGTAGCATGATCGCCGTTTTGCCTACCCTGATCGCCGGAGAACCCATGAAATCCACCCAGCCCGCCCTCGGCCCCTTGCCCGGACCTGGCCTGTCGCACCGGTCGCGCCGGTCGATTGGCCAGGCGCGGCAGCGCGCGCCGTGGCACTACCTTGCCATGTTGTGCCTGGGGCTGGCGCTATCGGGCTGTGCCACCGAAGCCTATCGCGCCACCGAAAGCCAGTGTGCACCGGCGGCTTACGCGCAATACCCGGTGATCAACCAGACCCGCATGGAAATGCGTACCCGCCCCATCCAGGTGCCGACCGGGCAGACCCGCTGCAGCTCCGTCACCAACGGCAACCGTACCGATACTGTCTGCCAGGACATCACCCGCACCGAGTACCAGCAATACCCGGTCTACGTCACGGTCGACATCAACGAATACGGCCGCGACCAGGTCATCGCCGCCTGCGCCCGCAGCCAGTGCCTGCGCACGCACGGTAATCCGGACTGCAAATAGACTGAGAGACTGATTGGCTGAGGACGGAGGCGTTCAGACCGCGTCCAGCGGAATCTTCAGGTAGCGCACGCCGTTGTCCTCAGGCGGCGGCAACTGGCCGGCGCGCATGTTGACTTGCACCGAAGGCAGCAGCAATACCGGCATACCCAGGGTGGCATCACGGGCGCTGCGCATGGTGACGAATTCTTCTTCACTTATACCGTCACGCACGTGAATGTTGTTCTGGCGCTCCTCGGCGACGGTGGTCTCGAATTGCAGGGCACGGCCATTGGGCTGGTAGTCGTGGCACAGATAGATCCGGGTGTGCGCCGGCAGACTCAAAACCTCGTGGATGGAGCGGAACAGGGTGCGCGCATTCCCGCCGGGGAAGTCGCAGCGGGCGGTGCCGTAGTCGGGCATGAACAGGGTATCACCGACGAAGGCCGCCACCTCACCGGCTTCTTCCACGACATAGGTGATACAGGCCGGCGTATGGCCCGGTGTATGCATCACGCGGGCATGAAGCTCACCGATCTGGAACCGTTCGCCATCGGCAAACAGGTGATCGAACTGGCTACCGTCCCGGGCAAAGTCACCACCCGCATTGAACAACTTGCCGAACACACCCTGCACCTGGCGGATGTGTTCGCCGATGGCGATACGCCCGCCCAGCTTGCGCTTGAGATAGGGAGCCGCCGACAGGTGGTCGGCGTGGGCATGGGTTTCCAGGATCCACTGGACCGAGGCGCCCAGTTCCCCCACGCGCCGTATCAGCAGGTCGGCGCTGGCCGTCGCGGTACGACCAGACTTGGGGTCGTAGTCCAGTACGCTGTCCAGCAGCGCGCATTGTCCGGTGGAGCGATCCAGCACGATATAGCTGACGGTACTGGTGGCGGGGTCGAAATGCCCTTCAATGTGCAGCTTGTTCATGTGGATTCCTTCCATGTCGGTGAGCACCCTCTATCAAGATGCATGCCAGCCAATGTTTTCCAAAGACGCCAGTTTGCCACTGTCGGCATGCTTGCGGCAGCGTGTTGCGTCAAAATGCCGGCCTTAACTGTCTGGCGCATCGATTGCGGGTGAAGGCAAAGGCTTGGGCGGCAGCAAGCGCTCCAGCATGTCGCGATGATAGGGGTCATGCGAATCCACGTAGCGCGAGGCCGAGCTGATGTTCTTCCAACCGACATATTCCATCAGTGCGCGCATCTCCCACCCATTGGCGCTGGCCCAGCTGGCAAAGCCGCGGCGCAACGAATGCGCGCTGTACAGATGCACATCGGCAATGCCGGCTGCGCCCAGGATGCGCCGGAGCAGGGGAATGATGCTGACGGCATGGATGGCGTCCTCGCTGATGCGGCCCCAGCGATCGATGCCGCGCAATACCGGACCGCTGCGCACGCCGCTCACCGCCAGCCAGTCAAGATAGGCCGCCACCGGGCAAAGCCGCGACAGCGCCGGCGTCAGATAGGTGCTGCCCTTGAGACTGCGGTCGGTCTTGGTGCGCGGCAGCTGGATGCGCATGCCCTGGCCGGCCACCGCCTCGATGCGCTCCACTTCCAGGCGTGCCAGTTCATCACTCCGAAAGCCCCGCCAGAAACCGATCAGCAACAAGGCCTTGTCGCGTGCATGCCGTAGCAGATCGGCAGAGCGGCCCTGCTGGCGAGCGAGGTCCTGTTGCTGCTCCAGCCAGCCCACGGCCTGCTCCAGCGCATCCAGTTGCAGCGGGCGGGCACGCCTTTCCTGGGCGGGATGCACTTCCTGGATGCCGCGCAGCATCTTGCGGACCACCGGCGCCTTGGTCGGGTCTGGAAAGCCCTGATCAATGTGCCACTGACCCAGCGCGGAGACCCGCTGCTTGAGGGTGTTGTGCGCCAGCACGCCGGCATAGCGGGCCAGGTAACGCAGAATCCCGTCCGCCGTGGCCGGCAGGAAGCCACCCCATTCCTCCTCGAAGTGCTTTACGGCGGCGCGGTAGCTGCGACGGGTGTTCTCGCGGGTGGCAGCGTGCAGGTAGTCGTCAATGGCAATCATGGCGAGTCGCGCGCATCAGGCGCAAAAGAGGAAGAGCAGGGCTGAAAAACGGCATTTTAGCCGATGGGAACAGATAATGAGCCAATATCCAATCTCAATACTGAGATTATATTTGGCGAAAACTCTTCATTTGTATTACGTAATTACGTATTATGTAATACATTATCAAATAACGGGATGCGATCATGGCCCGGACCGGCTTGTACAAATCGGAAGTGAAGAAAGCTCGCGACAGCCTGCTGGCGCTGGGCCGGCACCCCTCCGTGGATGCGGTACGCGTGGAGTTGGGCAATACCGGGTCCAAGACCACCATCCACAAATATCTGAAGGAATTGGAAGAAGAGGAGGGCATCGGACAGCAGCCTCGCAGCATCAGCGCGGCCCTGCAGGAGATGGTGGAGCGCCTGGCGTCCCAGCTGCAGGCCGAGGCCGATGAGCGCGTGAGCGCCGCCAGGGAAGAGGTGAGGGCAGTCACGGCCCGGATGGAGCAGGCCCTGGCCGAGGCCAACGCGGCCAATGCGGAGTTGTCGACCCGGCTGGACCTGGCCGGAAAAGCCCTGATCGCTGCCCGTGCCGCCCACGAAAGCAGCCGGGAGGAATGCCAGCAACAAGCCGTCGCCCTGCGCGCACTGGAGGTGCGGACCACCGCCTTGCAGGAACGCCTGGAGGAAAACGAACAGCATCGCCTCTCCCTCGAAGACAAGCACCAGCACGCCCGCGCTGCCCTGGACCATTACCGCAGTGCCGCCAGGGAACAGCGCGAGCAGGATCAGCGGCAGCATGAGCAGCAACTCCAGACGGTGCAGGCCGAACTGCGTCAACTGCGCCAGGAGCTCATCGTCAAGCAGACGGAAATCACTCCCGTCAACCAGGAAGGGGTGCGCCTGGTGGCCGACCTCTCGCATGCGCGACAAGCCCTGGTGGAGCAACAGGCACTGGCGGATCGGCGCGAGCAGCAGCTGGAATCGCTGCAGCAGGTGGCGGCCGGCAAGCTTGTGCTGGAGGCGCAACTGGCCGACAGGAATGCAGCACTGGCAAGCCTGCAGGCCAGCCGGGCCCAGACCGAGGAAGCCCTGGCCGGCGCCCGCAAGCAATTACAGGAGACGGAAATAGAACTGGCGGCCGCCCGCGCCAGGCTGGAAACCCACGAAGCGCTGACGCTCGCATGGCACCAGCAGAAAAATCATGAAGAAGAGGGTGGTCAGCAGGCGCCGTCTCCGGGACCAGAAGATACCGGCTTGGAGCGGTGACAGGCGGCGTCGAGCCGGTTGCATCGTTAGCCGTTTCAAAGACCGCCATGCGGCGGATCAACAGCCCCTAACGGCCCCTAAGCCCCTAAGGCGTGATCTTCCGCTTGCGCCGTGGCTGACGAACGCTTCCGCCGGGTTCATGACGGCCAGCCGGTGCGATATCGGCCAATTCCAGTTGTACCGCGAAGTTATGCACTTGCGTGACCATGAAAAAATCTGGCCCAGCTTGTCAGCGCGTTCCGGATCTGAATGCCGGTGTCGCTGGGGTAACTGCCTCCAAGATCATTGTTCCTTGTCAGGAGGCTTGACACTCAAGATCATCGCTCTGCATCTCGATTCGATGACCTGCGTTAACGTTCATTTAATCCTGCGGTACTAATCTCCCTGCACTTTACAGCTATAAAAAAGGGGACGATGGTCATGTATCAGGTTCATCATTACGGGTGGTGCCGTCTGCTAGGGACGCTGAGAGCATCATCAGGAATGTCCGCATGACTACCACCATTGGTCTTTTACTGTTGCTCAGTTTCCTGGTGTCACTGGCGGCGCTCGGGACACTGATCTGGGCCATCGCCAATCACCAATTGGACGTAAGCCGGGCTGACGCAGCCTCGATTTTTTTGCAGAACGAAGCCGGTCAGTTTGACGCGCCTTCCATTGACGCTTCATCCGGGGACGCTGCACATCGGTTCGATGCACAGCGCGCTGGCATTGATGCTCCCGGCCGCCGGGTGGTATTGCTGGCTGCCAGCATGTCCATGGTGTTCCTCGTCACGGGCTCCTTGTTCGGTGTGCTGGCCTCGCTGAAAATGCACATGCCAGATTGGCTCGCCAGCAGCGCGTTGACCACTTTCGGCCGCGCTCGCACCATCCACCTGAATCTGGTCGCATACGGGTGGCTATCGGTGGCAGGCGTCGGCGTGGCCTTGTGGCTGATTCCACGTATTTTTCACACGCCGTTGCGGCGTCCTGCAATGGCCTATGCTGGCGCCTGTCTCTGGGTCCTGGGCGTGATCGCGGGTGTCACTGCCATCGGCGCTGGCTGGAATGATGGTCTGGAGTGGCTGGAGATTCCCTGGCAGATCGATATCGTGCTGGCCATTGGCGGCTTTCTGTTGGCCTGGCCGGTCGTCGAGACGGCCTGGCATCGCCAGGTACAGCATATCTATGTGACGGGATGGTACTTCCTGGCCGCTCTGGTCTGGTTCCCGGTCTTGTTCATCATCGCCAATCTCCCCGGCGTTCACATGGGAGTGCAGCAAGCCACGATGAACTGGTGGTTCGCGCACAATGTGCTCGGCTTGTGGCTGACTCCATTGGGCGTCGGAACGGCCTACTATCTGATCCCGAAGATCATCGGCAAGCCCGTTTATTCATATAGCGTCTCCCTCCTGGGATTCTGGGGCCTGGCGCTGTTCTACAGCCAAGTCGGCATCCATCACCTGATCGGCGGACCGGTGCCGACCTGGGTTGTCACCCTGTCGGTGGTCCACAGCGTGATGATGTTCATCCCGGTGATTGCCGTGGCAGTGAACCAGCATACTACGGTGATACAGAATTTCTGGGCCTTTAGGCAATCCATGGCGCTGCGCTTCGTCTGGACCGGTTCTCTGATGTATACAGCAGCGTCCTTCCAGGGCTCGCTGGAGGCGATACGGGCGGTCAATTCGATTACCCACTTCACTCATTACACCGTCGGCCATGCACATTTGGGCGCCTATGGATTTGTTTCATTGGTGATGTTCGGCGCGTTCTACTACATGATGCCCCACCTGACCGGCAAGCCATGGCCGTGGCCACGCATGATTGGGCTGCATTACTGGCTTACCTTGCTAGGCTTTGGCATTTATTTCGTGGCATTGAGTGCGGGAGGTTTCTTCCAGGGAATCGCCTTGCTCGATCCAGAGGCCAGTTTCGCCCGTATCACTCAAGACCTCATGCCCTATCTCCAAGCGCGTTCGCTCGGTGGCAGCATCATGACCTTGGGCCATATTCTGTTCGGGGTACATTTCTTCGCCCTGCTCATGAGCAAGGGATCGATCAGAGGAGCTGCCGAATGAACCGTATCACGCCTTTGATGCTCGGCGCGCTGCTTATCTTGGTGTTCGCCACGGTGCTGCTGGTGCTGTTGCCGGGATGGCAGGTGCGCTCGATATCGGCGCCGCCGCAGCTCAAACCTTATGACGCGCAACAACTTGCCGGGCGCGAGCAATACGTGGCCAACGGCTGCGTATACTGCCACAGCCAGCAGCCACGTTCGGCCGGACAGACGCTGGCCGATCTGGCGCGCGGCTGGGGCCGTGCTTCGACCCCGGGGGACTACGCCTATGATGCACCGCATCTGCTGGGCACCATGCGTACCGGCCCGGACTTGCTCAATGTGGGTGTACGGTTGCCTTCACGGGACTGGCATCTGACGCATCTTTATCAGCCCCGCGCCATTTTCGACTGGAGCATCATGCCGTCGTATCCCTACCTGTTCGAGATAAAGGGCAAGGCTGCACCGGGCGACGTCGTGGTCAAGTTACCAGCGGCATGGCAGCCTAAAGATGGTCAGGTAGTGGTGGCACGGAAGGAGGCGCTGGATCTGGTGGCTTACCTTCAAAGCCTTAACCGAAGCTATCCGGCTGATCTGAGCGAGGAACGCCTGCGGGATCAGGGTTATAACGGTGCGGAGTCATCCGGCACAGCAACCAGCGCTACAGGCGCTGCCAATTGAGGCGGGGGCCATGTCAAGTCAGGATAAGTCGGTCCAACAACGGCGGCATCAGGTGGACGAGAGTTTCGAGCCATGGGAACGCGCGCGTCCCATTCCCATTTTCGTATTGGCGACCCTCATCGCCTTGGCGACTTGGGGCGGCATGACCTATTGGCGAGGTTTTGTCCCATCCCCCGCTGCTCAGCCAGTGGCCACGTCACAGCAAGCCCGGGCTTCATTCGAGCAGGTCGATTCGACCGCCCCTGCCGTAGTGCGCCTGGGCAGTACGACGGTTTGGAGCTGTGCCTCGTGTCATGGCGGCCAAGGGCAGGGCAGCGGTCAGACGCCGCGCCTGGCGGGATTGTCGCTACGATACATGAGCAAGCAATTGCATGATTTCGCCAAGGGAACAAGGCTCAACGAATCGATGCGCTACGTCGTCACACAACTCAGCGCTGAAGAACTGGCTGAGGCAGCCCGTTATTACTCAGGTCTTGCGCCGCTGGCACCGTCTGCCGACGCCGACCTCGATCCGCAGAGCCAGTTGCTCATGCGCGGCAAACATCTGCATGAACAAGGTGATTGGGACCGTAATATTCCAGCGTGCTTCACTTGTCATGGCAAGCAGGCCGAGGGTGTCGGCGACGACTTCCCCCGCCTGGCCGGTCAGCAGCCTGAATATTTGCTGAGCCAGTTGACGGCGTGGAAGGGCGGTGCACGGCACAACTCGGCACAGGCGCTCATGGATGACATCGCCAAACGCATGAGCAACGACGACATGTGGGCCGTGGCCCAATATCTGGCCACCTTGAAATGAGCCGGCACGGAGAAAAATCATGGAAAATACCGAACCCAGCATGACCTCGCGCATGTCCAGCCGCAAGCGCGCCGCTCTGGCCGTGTTACTGGGCGGCTGCATGTTTGCCGTCGGTTACGCACTGTTGCACACTGGTGTCGTGGAGCGTCTTTACTCAGTTCTGGGAGGCAAAACGCCAGGGACTCAGGCTGCCCCGATTTATTCGCGCGCCCAGATGGAAGAGGATCGCAAGAAGCTGCAAAACGATCCTCGCTCGGACCAGCCGCGCACGCCAGTTGATGCCCAGGGATTCTATATTCCGCCCAGTGAGGCATCCATTCCCAAGAATGCGTACGGCGACGCGGTACGACGCGGCCGTGCTATCTTCACTGAAACCGGTCTGCGTGTGAAAGACCATGTGGGCAACGCCCTGGCCTGCGCCAACTGTCACCTCGATGCCGGGCGCCGTCACAATTCGGCGCCGATGTGGGGGGCTTACGGGGCCTATCCGGCATTCCGTGCCAAGACAGGTGCCATCAGCACGCTGGAAGACCGCATCATGGGCTGCTTCACTTATTCCATGAATGCTCAAGGCTCTCCCAGCGGCGGCCCCCCGGCAGCCGGGAGCGATGTTTATCGTGACTTGATGACCTATATGGCCTGGATGGCAAATGGCGCACCGGCCGGTGAAAAGCTGCCGGGCGCACTTTATCCCAAAGTTCCCAAACCAGCCTTGGCCTACGATCCCAAGCGCGGCGCTACTGTCTACGAGCAGAACTGTGCCTTGTGCCACGGTTCCCAAGGGCAAGGCCGGATGGAGTCGGACGGCACCGTTCGGTTCCCGCCGCTGTGGGGTGCGCAATCCTACAATTGGGGCGCAGGGATGGCACGCATCGACACGGCGGCCGGTTTCATCAAGGCCAACATGCCGCTGGGCAAGCCCAATTCTCTGAGCGATCAGGATGCGTGGGACGTCGCGGCCTACATCAACAGCCGTGAACGTCCCAAGGATCCGCGTCAGACCGGTACAGTGGCCCAAGCCGCCGAGAAAGATCACGCCGGCGAGCAAAGCTATTACGGCAAGATGCTGGAGGGCAGGCTTATCGGTGTAGGCACCAGTGCCAGCGGCGGCTAAGTTCATGGATGCGGCCGACCTGGAACCGGTGCGCAGCGCTGGCCGCATGGTGTTTTCGGTACAAGGAATGTGGTGCGCCAACTGCGCCATGGCCTTGCAGCGGGCCTTGGCGCGGGTCAAGGGCGTACGCGAGGCACAGGTCAACTTCATTTGCGGCGCAGCAGTGCTGACCTGGAATCCGGAGAGTATCGATTTTGCGGCACTGTTGCAGCGCGCCGCCAAACTGGGCTATCCGCTGATGCCGCCGCAGGATCAAGATACTTCCACCCACGCCTTGCACAAGCAGTCCCGGTGCATTCAGTTTCGTCTTGTGGTCTCGGTCTTTTTTGGTATGTGGAGCATGCTGGGTTGCTGGGTGTTGTACCTGGATTCCAGCCTGGCCCTGACACCAGATGGGCTGGTCATTGCCTGGCTGGCACTGCTGGCCGCTTTGCCGGTGATTTTTTACTGCGGCCATGATTTCATGCGCATGAGTATCCGGGCGCTGCGCACTGGGCTGGCCGGCATGGATACGCTCATTTCAATGGGTGCGCTTGGCGCATTGCTGGTGTCGCTACTCAATCTGCTCAGAGGAGACAGCACCATCTATGTAGATGCGTCAACGATGCTCATCAGCTTCCTGCTGGCGGGGCGCTTGCTTGAACTGCACGCCAGGCAAGCCAGCGGTGCGGCCCTGCAGGCCTTGGCACAACTTGCACCGGAATCGGCCAGCCGTGTCAATGCTGCCAATGAAGAAGAAATCGTCCCGCTGTCGCAGCTGCAGGTCGGCCAGAAGGTCAGAGTACGCGCCGGTGAGCGTATCGCCGTCGATGGCATGGTGCTGGAAGGAACCTCGTTGCTCGATGGGGCCTTGATGTCAGGCGAAACGATGCCGGTGCAGGTGGCGCCGGGCGCGATAGTGCAAGCCGGCTTCATCAATCTGCTATCCCCCTTGCTGGTCAGAGTGGAGGCGCTTCAAGGCGCGCGCCGTATTGATCAGTTAGGCTTGCGTATGCTGGAGCTGTTCGGCCAGCGCAGCCAGCTATCGCAGTCCGCCGAGCGCTTCGTGCGCTGGATCTTGCCCCTGATCTGCTCCCTGGCCATCCTGTCCGTTGCGCATCGATGGTGGGTGGGCGAGCAGCTCTTGCCCGCGGTCGTGGCAGGCCTGAGCATGCTGGTGTCGGCCTGTCCCTGCGCCGTCGGGGTATCCGTACCGCTGGCCTACGCAATCGCAGCACGGCGCGCGGCGGCCAATGGCATCCTCTGGCGTGATCCGGCCAGCATCGAGGGGCTGGCGTCGGCGCATGTGATCGCCTTCGACAAAACCGGTACGCTTACCAATGGCGCTCTGGAGATTGATCATGTGAGCGTGGCCGAAGGTCAGACGCAAGAGCAGGTCCTACGCTGGGCCTGGGAGGCGGAATCCGGGGTCATCCATCCGGTGGCAGAAGCTCTGCGCCGTCATGCCGCCATCTACCATTGGGCATTGCCTACCGCAGCAGCACCGGTGCAGCGACTGGCCTGGGGAGTGTGTATGCAGCTTCCCGATGGGCAGTGGCGTCTGGTGGGAGCGCGCACGTGGCTTGAACAGGAACGCGTGACCGGACTGCCGCCCCTGCCTGAGCGCTCGGGTAGCGTTCACGTGGCGCAGGGCGGCCGCTGGCAAGGCGGCATCTCTTTCAAGGACGTGTTGCGAACCGATACGGGTACGGTACTGGCGTCGTTGTCGGCGCAGGGAAAGAAACAAGGATTGTCCTTGTGGCTGATCACGGGCGACAGCGCCCAGGCAGCGCACGAGCTCGATGCGGCCCTGAATCATCCTTTTGCTCGAGTACTCAGTGTTTGTTCACCGGAGGACAAAGCGGCCGCCATCGCCAGCGTGACGCAGACCGTTTTCGTGGGGGATGGCGTCAACGATGCGCTGGTACTGGCCCGCGCCGCCTGCGGCATAGCCGTGCCCGGGGCCAGCCAGGTCGCCGTCAGCGCGGCTGGCATGGTCATTGCGGAAGGGGGGCTGGCGCAACTGATTTGGGCTCGTCGCTACGCACGCCAGACCCGCAATGTGGTGCGCCAAAATCTGCTGTTTTCTATCATCTATAACGCCGGCGTGGTAATTTTTCTGTTCTTTCACGGCGTCACCCCGTTTGCTGCGGCGCTGGCGATGTTGGCCAGCAGTGTCTCCGTCATGCTTAATGCCAGCCGCTTGAGCTGGCCAAGCCGGGGCGATCAGCCTACCGGCTAAAAAGTGTCGTCTTACGTACCGGTCATGGAATAAAAGGCCGCTTGGGGACGTATACCCC
Organism: Herbaspirillum sp. VT-16-41; assembly: GCF_001994935.1. Taxonomy (NCBI): domain Bacteria; kingdom Pseudomonadati; phylum Pseudomonadota; class Betaproteobacteria; order Burkholderiales; family Oxalobacteraceae; genus Herbaspirillum; species Herbaspirillum sp. VT-16-41. The sequence continues at coordinate 6,889 of NZ_MUXB01000077.1, read as the reverse complement.
ATTGATCCCTCGGGGTGCCCCTCTGCAGACAGCAGTATCAAACCTCTGTCGAGCAATGTCTCCACCTAACCATCGTCATGGAGTTTTCGTGAAAAAAACAACGGATTTAACTGTATTCAATTCCTTCATGTCCGCTCACCGTGTACCGGTGCCCGGACGTACGCGTCTTTGGCGTCGGGCCAGTCTGGCAATGGCAGCGCTGCTGGTAGCGGCCAGCAGCGCTGCATGCGCGGCCGACGGGGCCGTGCTCAAGGTCTATGGTCCTGGCGGGCCGGCACCGGCGATGAAAGAGGCAGCTGCTAGTTTCTCTGCGGTCCATCATGTCCAGGTGGACGTGGCTGCTGGCCCTACCGGTCAATGGGTTGAGGCCGCCAAGCAGGATGCTGAAGTGGTTTTCAGTGGTGCCGAGAACATGATGTCGGACTTCGCCAAGGCACTGCCGGGAGCGTTTGACCTGAATGAGGCCGAGCCGCTGTATCTTCGGCCGGTCGCCATTCTGGTCAGGCCAGGCAACCCCAAGAGCATTCGCGGCTTCAAGGACCTGCTGCGCCCGGGCATCAAGGTTCTCACCGTGGCGGGTGCCGGCCAGACCGGTTTATGGGAGGATGTAGCCGGCCGTACTGGCGAGATCGAAACGGTTAAGACCTTCCGCAAGAACTTGGTATTGCCGGAAGCCGGCAATAGCGCACTGGCGCGCGAAATGTGGACGAAGAATCCGGACATTGATGCTTGGCTGATCTGGAACATCTGGCAGGTTTCCAATCCAGCCCTGGCCGAGCAGGTTGCGGTGGAAGAACCCTACCGCATCTACCGCGACGTCGGCGTTGTGCTGACCATGCGCGGCAAGCAGTCACCGCAGGCGCAGGCATTCGTGGCTTATCTCAAGTCCGATGAAGGCCGCCGTATTTTTGCCAAGTGGGGATGGATGAGTACGGCCAAGTAAGCCGTGAGCCTCTCAAGCCTAGTCGGGAGGAGCAGGGTTGTGGCGCTTGAACACCACCGTCGCCAAGGTACCTCCACCAGCACGGGGAAGCAGCACAAGGCTACCCTGGTAGCGTTGCAGGATACCGTTGACGATGGCCAGGCCTAGCCCGCTGCCCTGTACCTTGGTTGACTGCGGTCCGCGCCAGAAGCGGCGGCCGACCTGCAGGCGATCATCGTCACTGAGGCCGCATCCGCGATCAAGCACGCGCAATTCGACCTCATCGTCGCGCAAGTCACACTCCAGTTCCACCCTGCAGTGCGAGGGCGAGTAGGCCAGGGCATTGTCGATCACATTGCGCAGCACCGTGCCCAGAAGAACCTCCGGCATGGCGATCTGTGCTGGCTCCCGACCTGCGTCAAGCGCTTCAATGCGGGCAGTCAGGCGAGTACTTTTCACCGCTGGCAAGCTCCTTGTCACTGACTGCAGCACCAGGCTGAGCTGGCTTACGGCATACGTATGCGTGCTGCCGTCAATCCGTGCCAATGCCAGCAACTGCTCTATCAGATGCTGCATGCGCTCGACGCCCTGATGGGCCATGTCCAGCGCTTCATCAAGTTTATCCAGCTGGCCAGATTGCTGCCGAGTCATCTGGGCAATCTGCAGATGCAGCTTGATGGCCGTGAGCGGCGTGCGTAGCTCATGGGCGGCGCCATCGGTGAAGCGTTTTTCCTGCATCAGCGCCTGGCCGACCTGAACTACCAGTCGATCCACCGTGTTGGCAAATGGCAGTAGTTCGGTTGGGCATTGCTCCTGTGGAAGCGCACTCACATCCTCGGGATTTCGTCGCTCCAGCCGCTTGCGCAGTCGCTCCAGGGGCGCCAGCCCCCAATTCACGCCGAACCACACAGCCAGCAGCATGCCGACAAAAGCAATCGCAAAGGGCAGGGCGGCGGCCAGCGCAATCTCGCGCAGCAGACCTTCCCGGCTGTCAATTCGGTCAGCCGTGGCAATGCGCATGCCATTGTCCTCCAACACATAGGTGCGCCACAGCTTGCCACCAAACGTGCTGACCCCATAACCTATTGGCAACCGGTCCAGGCGTGGGCTGCCAGCGGTCCGCGCCAGCGTGCGCTCGGCCACTTCGCCACGCATCAGGCTGACCTCGCAGACCAGGCCATCGCGGCCGATCACGTCCAACGGCATGGCGCTGCCCTGGCTGGTAAGGTTGCGCGGCATTGTCGCCATCAGGCCGGCTACCATCCGCGCCGAGGATGCCAGCCGGTCATCCAGTGCCTGGCGCAGATGCTGGCGTACGTCCAACAACATCCACAGCGATACAGCGCTCCAGAGCAGCAACAGCGACAGGCCGATGATGGCCATGAGGCGCAATTTCAGGCTCAGGGCGGGATGGCCGACGGGATTCATTCAATGCCCCCGATGCGGTAGCCCAACCCGCGGATCGTCTGAATCGACTGGCTGCCTAGCTTGCGCCGCAGGTGGTGGATGTGGACATTGAGTGCATTGCTGCCCACCGGATCGGCAAAACCGTAGAGGCTGCTGTGCAACTGTTCGCTGGTGAAGATGTGCTCGGGATTACGCAAGAGCGCCAGCAGCAGGGTAAGCTCGCGACGCGAGAGATCGACCTCTTGGTCATCCAGCCAGACCTTGGATGCGCTGGGATCGCACTTGAGCCGTCCATGGCGGATGATGTTGTGCGGGCGGCCCTGGCCGCGGCGGACGATGGCATGCAATCGCGCGACCAATTCACTCAGATCAATCGGTTTGACCAGATAGTCGTCAGCACCGGCCTCTAGCCCCGCGACTCGATGCGCCACAGCGTCACGCGCGCTCAGGATCAGCGTCGGCATGCCAATCCCGCGCATGCGCCAGCCATGGAGCAATGCCTGCCCATCGCGATCGGGCAGGCCCAGGTCGAGAATGCAGATGTCGAAACTGGAAGTGCTCAAGGCGGCATCCGCCTGTGCCGCCGAGGAAACCCGGTCAACGGTGAGACCATGCAGTTCGAGCCCGGTCTTGATCCCATGGGCGACCAGTTCGTCGTCTTCAATGACCAGAACATGCAACTGAAATTCTCCTGTGAACGTTAACGCAAACCATGATGATAGGGGCTTTGCTTCTGCCGAGGGGAAAACAGTTGGCAGCCATCAGCCCATTAATTCTGGCTTAATCCCAGTGGGCTAAGGTGATCACCATGAACAGTGAAAAAGCAAGCCGATCTGCCCTATGCATGATGTTTTGACCATAGGGCCGCTGGCCGTGAACGTGCACGTGCTTGTGGCGCTGGCAGCGCTACTGATCGGGCTGATGGTCAGCCAGGGGGTGGCACGCCGCCTGAAGACCAGCGATGCCGGGATGGGCTGGTTGCTGCTGCTGGCCGTGTTGATTGCACGCGGCAGTTTCCTGCTGCGCCATCTGCAGGAATATCGGGAGGCGCCGCTGTCCTTGTTCAATCTGCGCGACGGCGGCTGGGATCCGATCGTCGGAGGGGGGGCTGCATTGCTGGCGATGCTGTGGCTGACGTTCTGGCGCCGCCGTCGCAGCCTGCCGCTTTGGGCAGGTTTGTTGAGCGTCACCTTGGTCGCCGCCAGCGGCCAGTGGTTTCTACAGGTCCAGTCCAGGCAACACACTCTCTCCCAGCCTGCTCTCCAATGGCTGCCGCCCATGACCTTGCCCGCACTCGACGGCAGTACGCCGGACCTGCGGCAATGGTCAGGCAAACCGTTGTTGATCAATTTCTGGGCCAGCTGGTGCGGTCCCTGTGTCCGTGAGATGCCGATATTGATGGCGGCGCGTCAACGCTACGGCAATGTTCAATTCATCTTCGTCAACCAGGGGGAAAGCCCCGCGCAGGTGCGCTCCTTCCTGCAACGCGAAGATCTGCCCACGCAAGACGTGCTGCTCGATACGCAGCTAGCATTGGGGCGTTTTTTCGATGTGCGGGGCTATCCCAGCACTTTGCTCTTCGATTCCCGTGGTCAGAAGATCGCAAGCTCGCAAGGGGAGTTTTCACAAGCCACCCTGGCGGAATTTCTGCGGGCACTTCCTGCGCCAACAGTCACGTCTGTCTCGTCTCCTTAAGTCTGTCCATGTTGTCATTATTTCATCGCTTGTTGCGGTCCTGGGGCTGCCATGTGTTCGTTTTCGTGGCTTTGCTGCCCGTCACCTCCTGGTCGCTCGACTTCAAGCCATCCGCCGTGACCGGCGCCACCCCCTTTCTCGGTGCCGAGCAAGCCTTCCGCTTCCGACTGGACCAAGGGGGTGATGGCAAGCTCCAGCTGCGTGGGCAGATCGCCGATGGCTATTATCTCTATCGTGACCGTATCGATGCCGTCAGCCTCGTGGATGGAAAAAGTATCGCGCTGGACAAGCCTGAGGGCGAACGCAAAGACGACCCCAATTTCGGTGCGGTCCAAATTTATCGGCACGAAGTTCTGCTCACCTTGACCGCTTCGGCCAACGGGGACATTGAGCTTACCTGGCAGGGCTGTGCTGACGCCGGCCTATGTTATGCGCCCCACACCCAGCGGATCCATGTCCCTGCTCCCGCTGATGGCGGCACCGCAGCATCGAACACCTTCGATTCGCAATCTCTGGCCCAAGCAGCCTGGAGCGGCGGCAGCGACATCCAGATCAGTGATTTTCTGCAACGTTCTTCCTTGCTGGTGCTGTTACCGCTCTTTCTGCTGATGGGCATGGGAATGGCCTTTAGCCCCTGCGTACTGCCGATGGTGCCGATTCTCTCCAGTATCGTGGTCGGGGCCAATGCTTCGCGGACGCGCTCGCTGATGCTGTCGCTGGCCTTCGTGCTTCCCATGGCACTGGTGTACGCCGCGATGGGAGTGGCCGCGGCCTACCTGGGAACGGGATTACAAGCGCCTCTCCAGCGCCCCGAAGTGATGCTGGCCTTCGCACTTGTGTTTGCTCTGTTGGCCCTGGCAATGTTCGGCTTTTATACCCTGCAATTGCCGGCCTCCGTGCGTACTCGGCTGGAACGCCACTCGCCGCGCGGGGGATCCCTGACGGGGTCAGCAAGCATGGGCGTGTTGTCGGCGCTACTGGTTGGCCCATGCATGACGGCCCCGCTGGCCGGCGTACTGCTCTTTATCTCACAGACCGGCAAGATGCTGAATGGGGGCTTACTGTTGCTATCCCTGGGCCTTGGCATGGGCGTACCGCTGATGATTGTCGGCACCTTGAGCAGGCAGCTTCTGCCCAAGCCTGGAGCGTGGATGGAATGGATCAAGAACGCTTTCGGTTTCGGTCTATTGGCCATGGCGGTGTGGATGGCGCAACGTGGCCTGCCGCCAGCAGCTGGCCTGGCGCTGTGGGTGTTTTGGCTAGCCAACCTGGCCGTGGCTCTCTATGTCGGCGGTCAGGGGTTGCCTGCGCGCTTGCGCATACCGATGCTTGCCGCCGCCGCCGTGCTGGGCTGCTGGGGCGTGCTTGCCGCAATCGGCCTAGCGGCCGGCCAACCTGATCCCGTTCATCCTCTACAAAAAATGTTTCAGGCCCGGCGCGCTCCCGCGCTGGCCCATGCTGGACAAACGCTTGCTGTTAGCACGTTGCCCGCCCTGAGGCAGCAACTGACTGCTGCGGTAGGACGCGGCGAAGCGACCATCGTTGATTTCAGTGCGGATTGGTGTACTTCCTGCAAGACTCTGGAGCACCAGGTATTAACCGATGCGAGCGTAGTCGATGCATTGCGTGGCATCCAGCGCATCGAAGCCGATGTCACCATCGCTGGCCCTGCCCAGCAGGCATTGATGCAAGCCTATGACGTCATCGGGCCGCCGACCTTCCTGTTTTTTGATGCCTCCGGCAAGGAGCGGCGCGATCTGCGATTGGTGGGTGAGTTTAATGCTGCGCAACTTCGCCGGCAATTGCAACGTCTTGCTCAACACGGCCACAGTGCCGATAAGAAGGAGTCACCATGATCTTATCCATTTGCTCCCGCCACGCGCTGACCACGCTAAGTGTGCTGGCCATGCTGCATTCATCTTCGGTCAACGCCGAGACTGCACCGAAGACACCGCCCACGCTCAAGGCCTTGGAGCAGCAGGGCGTGCACTTCGTGACCGACACGCTTCCCGCCCCCAAGGGCATGAAAGGTTGGGCCGCCTATCACGGCCAGCAGCCGCTCGCCTTTTATGTTGCCGGCGACGGTAACGTCATCATGGGTACCTTGATGGACTCTGAAGGCGAGGACATGACCAGCAAGCCTTTGCAGGCTGCCGTTCGGGCAGCGATGATGGATGGCATCTGGAAGAGGGTGGAAAAAAGCCATTGGGTGGCTGAAGGAAGCCCCTCAGCCCCCCGCACGCTCTATGTATTCACCGATCCGAATTGCCCCTACTGCACTCAACTCTGGTCGGAGACCCAGCCCTGGGTCAAGGCGGGCAAAGTGCAGATTCGCCATATCCTGGTCGGGATATTGACGAAAACTAGTCCCGGGAAGGCAGCCGCCATCCTTGCTTCCGGCAACCCAGGCAAGGCGCTGACGGCCCATGAGACGGCGTATTACGAAGCGCGCCAGAAGCACGCACCAGATGGCCGGAAACTCGACTCGGATGCGCAAGGCATCGCCCCATTGGATCGTGTTCCGGCCAATATCTCTCAGCAGCTCGAAGAGAACGCCCGTATGATGCTGCAACTGGACTTGCAAGCCACCCCCGCGCTGATCTGGCGCGATGCGTCCGACGCAATACAGATCAGACAGGGAGTGCCGCAGGGTGAACTGAAGAAAATAATGGGGCCTCTTTGATCTGAATAATTTCCTCAGCTCAGACCAATTTAGCGTCCTTGCCTTCGTTCGGCGTGCTTGCGCGCATCAACGAAGCGCGCGTGGGTCTCCTCGGCCTTGCGCCGTCCGAAGGCGTAGTTGGCTTCCAGCCACATGACATTGATGATGCCGAAGGCCAGCGCCAGGCCGATGCCGAGTATCCA
>NZ_MUXB01000182.1:0-768 GCF_001994935.1 Herbaspirillum sp. VT-16-41 | reverse complement strand
AAGATATTGGTGTACGTCGAGTTGATCTAAGATGAGAAGAATGTTCGATACTGACATGGTCACGATGTGATGATATGAGTTTATTATGTCAACACTGAGTCATAGTGGAGTGTATGACAGATAGTAATAGATCTGTCTATAGTATATCTCGAGCAACGTAACCTCTTCATTAGTGTTTTGTTTTTTTTTTTTTTAATTCTCCGGCGCCCCCCGAGTCCTACCCCTTTCCCCTCCCCGCCGCTTTCCCGTTTTTTTCCCCGGGTGCCCCCGGGGTGGGCCCGCTGGCAAGTCCATCCCCCACGGTCCGGCCTGGGTTCTCGCTGAAGACACCGCCCTTCCCCGGGGGGAGGGCGCGCAGCCGGTCCGGATACCCCTTTCCCAGGCGCCATAGGTTGTCAGACAGACATTCCACCATCACCGCTGTGCCGCCAGGACCGTAACCTTCATAAATGATGGTTTCCATGTTCGCGTCTTCATCACCGCCCACGCCACGTGCGATAGCACGGTTCAGGGTGTCACGGGTCATGTTGTTCGACAGCGCTTTATCCACTGCCGCACGCAGACGCGGGTTGGAACCGATATCGCCGCCGCCAAGGCGCGCTGCGGTAACCAGCTCACGAATAATTTTGGTAAAGATTTTACCGCGCTTGGCATCCTGTGCCGCTTTGCGGTGTTTGGTGTTGGCCCATTTACTGTGACCTGCCATAAGAAACTCTCCACTTAACCGTTGATTTATACGGCATGAATTACAAATTCTTCAATCGCCTG
>NZ_MUXB01000092.1:0-378 GCF_001994935.1 Herbaspirillum sp. VT-16-41 | reverse complement strand
GGACCATGACCGCCACGGAGACCATCACCGCTTGGACCCAGCGCCCCCTGCTCGGCTTCGATACCGAGACCACCGGCACGGATGTGGCCCGGGATCGCATCGTCACCGTGGCCCTGGTGCACTCCGTGGCCCCGGGCCGCTTGGGGGAGACGGTCGCCACCTGGCTGATCGACCCGGAGATGGAGATTCCCGAGGGTGCGCAGCGGGTGCACGGCATCTCCACCGAGCACGCACGCGCCCACGGAATGAAGGCCGCGGAGGCGTTGGAGGAGGTCGCCTCGATGCTGGCCGAGGCGCTGGCGAAGGATGTGCCCATCGTCGCCTTCAACGGCAGCTTCGACCTGGCGATCCTGGAGAACGAACTGCGGCGCCTGGGCC
>NZ_MUXB01000200.1:0-378 GCF_001994935.1 Herbaspirillum sp. VT-16-41 | reverse complement strand
ATCTGTAGCATCAAATACGGTTAAACCGAAAATCGTGAAATCACTAAGTACATTGGACGAAAGTGCAGCTGGAATACCAGCGATGAATACTAATAGAGTTGAAATACTTGCTACTTTTCTACGCGAACGGTTTTTATTCATAAATGCCGCTGTTATAATTTCAAGCATGCTAAAGGAAGAAGTGAACACCGCAAATGCAAATAACCATAAGAACAAACTCAAGAACAATTCACCAAATGGCATGCTGCTAAAAGCTTCTGGCAATACGATAAACAATAACCCAGGACCTTCTGCTGGCTCCAATCCAAATGCAAAGACGACAGGGAAGATAGCTAGTCCCGCAAATAAGGAAACTAAAATATTCATAATCGAAACAGA
>NZ_MUXB01000112.1:0-379 GCF_001994935.1 Herbaspirillum sp. VT-16-41 | reverse complement strand
CGGCGGCGTGTTCTCCGGCGAGGCACTGGAAGCGGGGGAGGGGGCACTGCTGGAGCGCGTGCGCTCCGCCCCCACCATGGAGGGCTCCGGCTTCCTCGAGGAGGTCACCATCGCCCAGCCGGTGCTGCTGGAGCCCGAGGGGGAGGCGATCGGCACGGTCGCCGCCGTGGACCTCGGGATCAAGGGCGCCACCCCCCGCAGCATGCTGGAGCGCGGTCTGCGCGTGCACCTGCTGCCGGCCACCACCACCCTGGAGGAGCTGCTGGCCGCCTCGCCGGACGCCGTGTTCTTCTCGAACGGCCCCGGGGACCCCGCCACCGCCGACCACCAGGTGGAGCTGCTGCGCGGGGTGCTCGATGCGGGCCTGCCCTACTTCGGG
>NZ_MUXB01000116.1:0-379 GCF_001994935.1 Herbaspirillum sp. VT-16-41 | reverse complement strand
GCTCGGCTGATCCTTGTCTCGACCGCCTTTTCGCTGATCCCCAGGAAATCCCCAATCGCCGCCTGCGGCCAACCATCGAGGGCGCTCAAAATCAACGGCTCTTTGAGGTTGGCGGGCAAGGAGGCGAGGGCAGCAATCGTGAAATTGAGGGCGGCTCGATCTGCTACGAGAGTATCTGCACCGGGTGCGTCGTCCGCGATTGAAGCCGCTATGTCGGGTGTCAATGGCAGTGCCATCGAGAAGAACTGACGCACCGTGCGCCGTCGCCGCCAATCGCGTGCCTTGTTGATCGCGACCCGGGCGAGCCAGGGGCGCATCGGCCGTGTCAGATCGAGCTGGCCGAGGCTCGCAAAAGCCGCGACGAAACAGTCCTGAAGGA
>NZ_MUXB01000198.1:0-1310 GCF_001994935.1 Herbaspirillum sp. VT-16-41 | reverse complement strand
GCCTTACTCAATTTACATCGTTACGAGCAGATAAATTATAGAGGAAAGAACAACCTGCCAATAAAAATCTGTCAGGGAATGAAAAAGGATACGTGAAAAATGTGTACGAAAAATAAGAAGGTTGAGAAGAGAACGTTGTTTTAGAGAAGATGGTGCATCCAGGAGGATGACGCACTGCGGGCCGTTGCTGACGCAACGTTATCCTCCCTGGTGCTGGCGATTATTGCGCAGCCCATGAAACAACAATGCTGATGTTATTCCGGAGAAGATGGTGCATCCAGGAGGATTCGAACCTCCGACCGCTCGGTTCGTAGCCGAGTACTCTATCCAGCTGAGCTATGGATGCATCGGGATTTACTGCTTTACAGCTGATATCAAATACCGCTTTTGAAGCACTACCTGAAATATGAGGGTGCATCCAGGAGTATGAAGCACTGCGGGCCGTTGCTGACGCAACGTTATCTTCCCTGGTACTGGCGATTATTACGCAGACCATGCAACAACAATATTGCTGTTATTCCGGAGAAGAAGATGCATCCTGTAGGATTCGGGGTGAGTCCGTCCTGGGCCCGGTGGCTCTCCAGGACGCCTTCGTCCCTGACCGGCTGCTGGCTGTGGATCGAACCGGGCATGAGCACGTCGACTCCCGCGCGCACGCGGTAGCCGCTGTCGTGCAGGGCCGGGAAGTCCGGGTCCTGCGCCATCCGCATCCACCAGTCGGTCATGACCAGACCTGTGAAGCCCCACTCGCCGCGCAGGATCGAGGTGATCAGGTCGTAGTGGTAGTGGCCCCATACGCCGTTGATCTTGTTGTACGAGGTCATGATCGCCCACGGCGAGGACTCGCGCACCATCAGCTGGAAGCCGCGTAGGTAGATCTCCCGCAGTGCCCGCTCCGAGACCCGCACGTCAACCTGACTCCGCTTGAACGTGGCGGAGTGCGGCAACCGCGTGCGTATTGCCGTACGCGATACGGGGAACGGCATTGCGCCCGAGATGATCGCCCGTGTGGAAGCCGACGAAATGCCAGGTAATAAAATCGGTTTGCTCAATGTCCACCAGCGCGTGAAGTTACTGTATGGCGAGGGGCTGCATATCCGCCGCCTGACGCCGGGTACCGAAATTGCGTTTTATGTGCCCTTGCACACCACACCTGTGACCACGCCGGCCACGCTGTTGCCTTAACGGGGGAAGTGAATGAAGGTCATCATTGTTGAAGATGAATTCCTGGCGCAACAGGAGTTGAGCTGGCTTATCAAAACGCACAGCCAGATGGACATTGTGGGTACATTTGAGGACGGTCTCGACGT
>NZ_MUXB01000043.1:0-856 GCF_001994935.1 Herbaspirillum sp. VT-16-41 | reverse complement strand
GCCGGCCTCCACGAAAGCAGTTTAGGGCCAGTGTACGCAGAATGCACGCAATGACGCGGACAGTTCCACGGTGAGCGGAGCACTGAAGAAGGCGCGCAGAGAAATGGCCACCACAGGGAAGATGACGGACAATTAAAGCAAGGGAGAGGAGCGGGATAACAGAAGCGTGGCGATGAAGCCGAAATGGCGGGAAAGCGCATTGGATGTGGCCTAGAAAGCGGGAAGGAGGAGAAGAGAAGATGGAGGTGGAAAGAAGATAGTAGTGAGAAAAGAAACGGGGAGAAACGAGAGCTAGACTGAAGCGCAACACGAGGCACTGCGGATGTGGAGCAGAGAGATGGCCAGCGAAGCGCAAACAGGGAAAGAGTGAAAGACGGCGAGACCCTCTACGGTCGCTACTGGGGCGCGCAGGAACACGAGCCCTGCCTGCACGTAGAGACCGCCTAGAATAAGAGGATTATGCATATAGCTAATTCAACATTAATAATAGAGGATGGAGAAAACGGGAAGGCAAGTAAAACAAATAATGGTCCAAAACCGTGCTTGTCTACCCATGATGTAACCGCAGTTACTTGTTTATTCTTCCTTATTTTCTTTACCCATTTTCTATTTCTTACTTGCCTTATAATAATAAAAACAACCACTGCACCAGAACTAGCACCAAGCCAGGATAATAAAAAACCCTCAAATAACCCATATGCTGCAGCATTTGTTAAGACAAATACAATCAATGGTAAAAAAGGTAAAAATGCTTCGATAAAGGGAAGAACAAAGCCGGGAACTGGACCTAATCCTTCATATTGATCCAGTAATCGCATAATAAAATCTTCGGTTCCTTCTTTTTGGAGCACCGTTT
>NZ_MUXB01000031.1:0-30803 GCF_001994935.1 Herbaspirillum sp. VT-16-41 | reverse complement strand
GGCGCCGCAACAGTTTGCAGAGACTTTTTTAACCGCAGACTCCAAGTCGTTCTCGTACTAAATTGGGGAGCAGGTCAGTTCGAGCAAGGTATGAATCTTTTGATAGATAAATTCTTTAAACGTCAGATGAGTTTCTAAAATAAATTCATATTGTCGATGCGGATGCTCTGGATTAACCAGACAGGAGCGACATCATGCGCCTCATACGACTTAATGACGTTAGCCGGGCAACTGGCCTGCGTCGATCAACTATCTATAAATACATGGCTGAAGGCGCTTTCCCGAAAGCGGTGGCATTGGGTGGCTGCCGGGTGGCATGGGTGGAGCAAGAAATTCAGGACTGGATCTCTGAGCGCGTCAAGGCGCGTGATTCCATGGAAATCAAATTGACGGCATAAAGGAAAGGGGCTTTGCCCCTTTCCTTTATGCAATAAAGCGCTGTTTCTCCATGAAGTCCGTCAATTTGACGGGAGGCGGATATAGAAACTGGAGGGGCGAGATTAGGAAAGCGTTGTCGGATACCGCCGATAACACCGCGGTGGTCGCACAGCTTACCGCTTTTCGCGTGTGGTGCAATGAGCGCCGGCCTGGGTGTCTGACCTTTGTCAGAGGTCTCGATTGAGGCGAATCGTCCTGACGGAACGTGCGTCAGGAGCAGTATTGATCTACTGGTGTAGTCGTCTAAAGGATGGATTCTCGTCGACCACAAATCCAATCCAGGGGGCTCTGACCGGAATGAGCAGTTGGCCCTTGAGCACGGTCCGCAACTTGCTGCGTATGCGGAGGCCCTGGTTGCTGCTAAGGGAGCATCGGTCGCCGAGCAGTGGCTATACCTTCCGGTTGCTGGCCGTGGTTTACGCCTCGCGTGAGTTGCAATTTCATTTCAAATTCCACCGCCGAGATCTTCGTCTGGCGATTGATTAGCCCCGGATACGGAATGGTGACGAATCTCATCCCGCGATGATGCATCAACGTCTCATCCAATCTTGAAAATTTAACTACAATACTTAACAAGCGCTCAAAAGAGACATGCCTCTTGAGGGACTGGAATATGACAATAAAAGGAATGTGCAATGGGGAAACAGAGGAGAATTCCAGCGGCAGTCTGGGTTTTCGGAATAATGGCCGTCTTTGCGAAGGTCGGAGACGCATCAACTGGTGTCTGGATATTCATTGGCATTCTGGCGCTTGCCTACTGGTTCATTCATAGCAGCAAGGCGAAGAAGAGCCTGCCGCCTAGCCAAACGAAGCCTACGGCTACGCAATGGCAGCCTCCCGACAATCAATCCTCGGAAGTTATCGTCAAAGCTGCCAAAGCAAGTCAAAAGTCCTATCCTATTCCGCCTCCTCCCCAAAACGTCAATATGCCTAGTAGGTGGATCTCTGAAAATGAGTCCATCGATGTGGCCGGCATCAGAATTCCAAACGGTCTAGTGTACGTCGGCTCCAATTTGCGAGGAGCCTCCGGTGGAACTGAGCCGGCATTGATCGATCCGTCTAAGTCTGTTTCTCGCAACCGCGGTGATTTCACCGAGCGGTTGACTGACTACTGGGCCAGCTACAGCGAGATTTCGCCCGAGGCGCGTAGAGCCTATCTTCTGTGGCTTGCCGATGGAAAAAAACATCCGGAAGCCAATATCGGATTTGTTTTTCTTTATTTTTACGGTTTGGAGCGTCGTGCCATATTCGATGCGCAAACTGACCCAGTTGCAGAAGCAGAGAAGCCTGTGATCGTGGCCGAAACAAGGCGCCTCCTCAGTATCTATGGCAACCAGTCGAACTCCTTTAGCAGCTACGCACATCGGCTCCTGCAATTTCTTGAGATTTCAGAAATTTCCGGAAAACTCTATGCTCAAGCTTTGCCCGCGCTGGAGGATTCGTATGAATTACCTTATCTTTTACGTCTGGCACTCGGTCAAACTGCCGTCGACGGTGTCGCTGTGCCGGCGCATCTGGCCATTGCTTGGGCGGAGCATGAGCCAACCATTTCGAAGCGAACACCTGTTACGCGGTGCGCCGAGGAGTTCAGGAAGCTGTTTGCGCTGAAGTATCAACAGAAATTTGGTGAGGGACTGCGCCTGACGGTCAACCGAACAAAGTTAAAGCTGAGCTATCCACCAGCCTCTCCAGGCTTTCACGGCTTTAGTGGCGGCATCAATCTGCATTTTGGTGAGATTCCAGACGTGTCTGCCCTAACGGGGCCTCCTAAGAAGATCCAGGCAATTGTCGAGGAATGTGCTGCTGAACTGGATGGATACAGCCGCTTCCTGGGCAGAAGCCCCGAAAAAAAGGACTCGCTCGAAGCCATTCTTTTGTTGCCAGTGCCGCTCTGGTCCGATTCCGCACGCGCCACACTAGGTAAGCTCAAAGCGCGTGTCGTTGAGAACGTGCAGACCATGACCCTGTCGGAGCTGAGTCAGATTTTTAACAGTGCAGAGGCGCCCAATCGGGAGCGGTTATTGGGCCTTGCGAAGGCCTTAGAGGTAGAACATATCTGTATCGAGCCGGATGTGCTCGCTGGCGCAAAAATTCCCAAACCGGAGGAAAATCTGGTCTTGTTCCATGGTGACTCGACTTCCATTGAGTCGCGCAATACCGCCGCATACAAGTCGGCATTGGTGACGCTCGAGCTCGCTGCCGGGGTGGCCACCGCAGATGGTGATTTCTCAGCCGCTGAACTGGAACATATCAATGCCAGCATTGATAAATGGCAGCATTTGACGCCGTCAAGTCAAAATCGCTTGAAAGCAAGATTACGCTTGTTGATGGTCTCTCCCGTGTCGCTTGCCGCACTCAAGAAGAAAGTCGAGCCGTTGGATTCCACGACCAAAGAGGCGATCGCATCTTTTACCGCCACTCTGGTCCAGGCTGATGGCGTTGTATCTCCAGACGAGATCAAGTTTCTTGAGAAGGTCTATAAGCTTCTGGGTGTTGATACGAAGAAAGTCTACAGTGATGTTCACCAAGCAGTGACAACAGAGAGCACGTCAGAGAAAACGGTGGCAATAGGAGGAGGCGCATTTAAGCTCGACTCTGCTCGGATTGCCGCGCTTCAGCAAGATTCTGCCAAAGTGGCAGCGCTCTTATCAGGAATATTCGTTGAAGACGAGCCGATCACCCCCGCTGCTCTAGTTGTAGCGGTCTCGATCGAAGCCGAACATGAGCCTGCTGATACCCGGATCATGGGGCTAGATGAGCCACACTCAGCCTTTGCCAGGTTGTTGATGTCACGTCCGACGTGGGGGCGGGAAGAGCTTAATAACGTCGCACTGGACCTGGACTTGATGCTTGACGGCGCGTTAGAGCGTGTCAATGAAGCCTCGTTAGATACCTTTGATATCCCGTTTGCCGAAGGCGACGACCCGATTGAAGTCAATTTAGAAATAAATGAGAAGGTAACGCAATGACTACGACCATCAGACCCAAAGACCGGGACGCCATCATTCAGTCTTTACGTGCTGGTGTAGTGCCGCGAGCAGGACAGCATCTCATTCAGGTTGGACGTAAAAATGAGCTGGAAACCCTAGTCAATGACATGAGTCGCGTGGCCGATGGTGGGTCGTCAATTCGCTTCGTCATTGGCGAATACGGAGCAGGAAAGACGTTCTTTCTCAATCTAATTCGTTCAGTCGCAATGGAAAAGAAGCTCATCACAGCCAATGCGGACTTGAACCCGGACCGTCGATTGCATGCCACCGGTGGCCAGGCACGGTCACTGTATGCCGAGTTGATGCGCAACATTTCGACGCGCACCAAGCCAGAGGGCGGTGCCATGACAGGCATTGTTGAGCGATTCATTGCCACGGCCAAGACAGAGGCTACCGCTGCTGGAAAGCCGACGGAGGCGGTGATTCGAGAAAAGCTCGAGCAGCTCACCGAAATGGTCAATGGTTTCGATTTTGCCGATGTCATTGCGGCGTATTACCGCGGATTCGAAGAAGGTAACGAAGCCTTGAAGTCTGATGCCATCAAATGGTTGAGAGGTGAGTTCACGACGAAGACCGATGCACGCCAGGCGCTGGGCGTACGTACGATCGTCGACGACGCCTCTTTTTATGATCAATTGAAACTGTTTGCGCGCTTTGTGCGACTAGCGGGCTACGCGGGCTTCCTGGTATGTCTGGACGAACTGGTCAATCTCTACAAGCTTGCCAATACCCAAGCCAGAAATGCCAACTACGAGCAAATACTGCGCATTCTGAACGATTCGCTGCAGGGGAGTGCTGTCGGTCTTGGATTCATTTTGGGTGGCACGCCAGAGTTTCTTATGGATACCCGCCGCGGCTTATATAGCTATCCGGCATTGCAAAGCCGGCTGGCCGAAAACACCTTCGCTAAAGCAGGACTGGTTGACTACAGCGGACCTGTCGTTCGGTTATCGAGCCTGACTCCTGAGGATTTCTATGTCTTGTTGCTGAAGTTACGCGATGTCTACGCGTTCGGGGACCCTGCTAAGTTTCTTTTGCCTGATGAGGCGATTGCCCCGTTTATGGAGCATTGCGCCAAGCGTATTGGTGACATGTACTTCCGCACGCCGCGAACGACGATTACTGCATTCATCAATCTGCTTGCCGTGTTAGAGCAAAACCCTGGTACCGATTGGCGCGATCTGCTGGGTGTTTTGGACGTGGCTCCTGATCAAGGCGGGCGAATGGATCTGGAAATTGAATCTGACGATGAACTTGCTTCATTCCGGCTGTAATCCATGACGCAAGAGAAGCCTTCGTCATCCTTTGAGTTATTGGATGCACAGATTCAGAGGTGGATCTGGGGAGAGGGATGGACTGAGCTCAGAGATGCTCAGGAACGGGCTATTCCCGCTATTTTGAGTGAAAAGCAGGATGTCATCATTGCCGCTGCCACGGCTGCAGGAAAGACGGAGGCGGCTTTTTTTCCTATCCTCACTACGATGCTTCGGGGCGAGGCTGGTCACGGTTTGACTGTCTATATCAGCCCCTTGAAGGCGCTCATTAATGATCAGTTCGGTAGGCTTACCGGCCTGTGCGAAACGCTAGAGATTCCTGTCGTTCCCTGGCATGGGGATGTGCCATCTTCGGTGAAGAGCCGTTTCTCGAAGAACGCTGAGGGTGTTTTATTAATTACACCGGAGTCGCTGGAAGCCATTCTTTGCAATAAGGGATCCAAGGTACCTCAGTTATTCGCCAAGTTGCGGTATTTTGTGGTCGATGAACTGCATGCATTTATCGGTTCTGAGCGTGGCAAGCAGCTGCAGTCTCTGCTGCAGCGTATCGATATTGCGGTTGGGCGTAAGGTTCCGCGGATCGGTCTGTCCGCTACCTTAGGGGACATGCGGATGGCCGCAAACTTCCTGAGGCCATCTGGCGGGGAGGCTGTCGAGATTATTGAGTCGGCCTCTGAGGGGGGGGAACTGCGGTTATTGATCAAAGGGTATATTGAGCCGAGTTCGTTGAATGGCGCTGCAGGCGACGAGGCACCGCCACCAAGCCCGAGTGAAGCCTCCATCGTGCAGCAACTCTTCAAAACGTTGCGGGGCTCGAACAATCTGGTATTCCCCAATTCGCGTGCGAAGGTTGAAAGCTACACCTATGCGCTGAGAAAGCTTTGCGAGCGCGAGCAAGTGCAGAACGAATTTTGGCCCCATCACGGCAGTCTCTCCCGAGAAATAAGAGAAGAGACAGAAAATGCGTTGAAAGCCCGAGATCGTTCGACGACTGCAATTTGCACGAATACCCTGGAGTTGGGTATTGATATTGGTGCGGTCAAGAGCATTGCTCAGATTGGGCCGCCTCCCTCGGTGGCCAGCCTGAGGCAGCGGCTTGGGAGGTCCGGGCGTAGAAAGGGAGAGCCGGCGATATTACGAGGGTATGCAGTCGAGAGTGAGATCAACGCCCGATCGCATCTCATGACACAGTTGCGTGAAAATCTCTTTGAGATGACGGCAATGGTCAGCTTGTTGCTCGAAAATTGGTTTGAGCCCCCTCGAACCAACGGTATGCACCTGTCAACCTTGGTTCAACAAATACTGTCCCTGATCTCTCAATACGGTGGGGTCTCGGCTGGCCGCGCCTACATGGAGCTATGCAGTAATGGCCCATTCAATAACGTCAGCAAGTCTGACTTTATTGAGTTGCTGCGACATCTTGGTGATCAGAACCTGATCCAGCAAGATAGCTCCGGCGTGTTATTGCATGGAGAGAAAGGGGAGATACTCGCCAATCACTACACCTTCTATGCGGCGTTTTCTACCGAGGAAGAGTTTCGTGTCATCTCTGGAAGCCAAACGTTAGGATCGGTGCCTATTTCCACGGCGTTAAGCGTTGGTGACTTTATCTTGTTTGCTGCGCGGACGTGGCGAGTTGACGCGATCGAGGAAGATATCAAAACGATTTACGTAGTACACCATGTCACCGGTATGGCGCCCTCATTTAATACGCCTGGTGGGCGAGTTCATGATGAGGTTAGACAGCGGATGCAGAAGCTGTATGCCAGCGAAGAAACGGTTGGTTATCTGGACGAGACAGCACGTGCGCTATTGAATCAAGGTAGGCAAACATATTGTCGTCTTGATCTACATTCACGGACGATCGTTAGCTCTGGAGGTTCGACGGTATTGTTATTTACTTGGCTGGGGGATGGCGCCAATGAAGTAATTGGGGCGATGTTACGTCGCTATGGACTCACACCCGCGCCGTGCGGTCCTGCGGTTGAATTGCACGGTACCGTTGAGAACATTGAGGCCCTCCCAAGATATCTGATTGAGCTCGCTCGTGAAGAAAGTCCATCGGTTGAATCGATTCTGTCGCACACATTTAATTTGGCGCAGGAAAAATGGGATTGGGCTTTGCCTGAGAGTTTATTGAAGAAATCCTTCGCCAGTTTGAGGCTGGACATTGATTCTGGTTACTCGTGGATTCGACGGCATGCAGAAAAAATATTGAATCGCCACCGGTACTAGAGCGGGTGAAGGTGCGATATAAATCGAATCTCTACAAATACACATTATGACGGTGTTGACTTTGTTTGCGCCTAAGATTAGTACGTACTTTCGCAGCCTGGAAATAAGTGCCCATGCTATGAGCATGTATCAGTGCTATTTTTCAGCATTTATGAACGCATTCTCTTCATAATTTAGCTATAAATTTTGATTTTTAAAAATTGCTTTTTATGAAATAAATAAGGTAGACAAAAAGAAGGAAATAATGCTTGGAAAGAGCGATCAACAATCGCGATGAGCAGGTAGCCGTTTGTACTTCTATGCCGAGCCATTGAACTCGATGTGTAAGGAGCTACCAAGCCCTTGCTTGGTAGTAGCACGAAATGTAAATTATTACTGGTATTGCCAATCAGTTGAACCCATCCAACCAAGGAGATTCAACATGAAAGGCAAGCAAGAAACCAGTCGTTTGGCAGTGCAAGGAATCGCGCTAGAGCAGGGAATGTATGAGAAGCGATCTCGATATCTTATTCTCTTTCTCACTTTGAACTATAAGATCGAATATCGTGAAGATGTCACGATTGATGAGCTCTGCAAGCATCGAGATCGACTTATCCGAAACATCGAGTGCAATTCTTTATTGAGTGGTATCAAGGCCTATATTTGGAAGCTTGAAGAGGGGCAGGAAGCTGGCCTGCACATCCATCTGCTGGTCTTTTATTCTGGTACTCATCGTGAAGACATTTCGATTGCTCGCCGCATCGGCGAATACTGGACCAACAATGCCACTCGTGGAATCGGTGCGTATTGGAACAGTAACGCCGACAAGGTGCGCTATAAACGTCGTGGCTGGGCCTTAGGGGTTGGGCGGATTGATCGGCGAGATGAGGAGGGCCGGGAAGGTATTCGTTCAATCATCCGTTACATGGGAAAGTCTGATCAGGAGATGGAAAGCCGGCCGAAAAATCGACGCACATTTGGAATGACAGAGTTGATCTGAAGATCGGTCCTGTATTCCTATGACTTGAATTTAGGGAGAAGCCTGCTCACGCAGGCTTTTCCCTAGAGCATTTTAAGCAGGGTTGCGTGGGTTGGAGATGCGGAGACGCACGTCCAGGAAGCGCCAAAGATAGCCCCAAGAAAGTTTTGCCTTGATAATTTCAGTGGGGACGAGGCTATGTCGATAGTCTGATTGATGCAGCACTGCCGGATTCCGGCGTTCTTTAAACGAGGAGTGTATGAGGGAAGAGGCAGATCGGTTTGGCGATGCAATTGCAAGTTACCTTTCACCTTGGGTTAACCAGCTGGTGGGCTATGAGTGGCCTATGACCAAAAGGGCGGTAGAGCTTGCGGCCGAAATGGGCATTCAGCTTGAGAGTACTGGCGATGCCCAAACAACCCATATGTTGAGAAGAGAGATATCCGAACGTGTTCGCGCTGCGCATTTATTATCCGACGTTGATCGGGATAAGGCGCTGCTCGCACTCTGCGCATTCGTCATCAAGGCCTGGGGTGCATTAAGTACCAACGGTTCGGAGACCATTGAGCGCTATGTCAAAGCATTTACTAACAGAAGAATAAAAGACATCTCTTCTATCAAGTCTCTTGCTCAGTTAGTTGAAGAAACAGGATGCGATTTTCCATTTGCAGGGATTGCCAGCTGGTCAAAATGGCTGAATTTCATCTGGACTGACTGGGCATTGATCTATGACGCACGCATTGCGTTTGGGCTGAACGCAATCCACTTTATCAAAGGAGTCGATGCTCGCGCTGTGCCTGTTCCTGTCGGCAGAAATAGCCTTCTCAGCAGTCTTGATTCACAGTCGCTAGCCGCGATGCGTTATCTGAATCGTCATGGTAAGCCCGTGCCCCAGGTCGATAACGCTTCGGACAACAAGATTCTTCTGAAGTGGCTGAGGAGCGGCTGTGTAGAGCCTGACAAGGCCTATCCGTACTACCTCTTGGCAATGGAGCGTGCTCGTGAGGTGCTGAGCAGAGAAAAGCCATATTCCTTGGTGGATGTGGAAATGCTGCTTTTCTACCTCTCCATAAATCAGGTCGCGAAGGACCTGATGGTTGCAGTCAATAGCTTGATGCCAAGGGATGCGAAGGAAAATCTGATATCCAAGCAGGAGACTATCTGACTAGATCCCCTTTCTAGGGTGACCGCGGTGACGGATACTATTGCGGATGCGATCGCGTTAGGCAGAGTCCTCGGCGTCGGCAATGCCAGTGACATGAATGGCATTGGCACCATCGTCACCGGTGAGATACAGACGCAGCGCATACAGCAGGTCGGGCGTGCGGTCTCCTTTTGGTTTTTCCAGGTTGATCTTCAGGCGTGAGAAGGGCGCGGAGGCGGACTTGTGGAAATCTTCGGTGATCCGTTCGAGATGTCGGGCCAGTTGTTTGGTGATCTCTTGATGTGGCTGGAGCATCATCTTCACCTCCGGTATCGAGGATGCCCGCGTGCGCAGCAGGCCGAGCAGCAGTTCCAGTAATTCGCTCTGGATTTTCGGGTGTCGTGACTTGGCTCCCAGCGCGCGGTTCAGGCTCTCAACGATTTCCTTCAGTTCGGCCAATGGAAGCAGGTCGGCAAAGCCTTCCGTTCTCCAGATTGCACAAGATAGCGCTCGCAGGGAATCCATCTCTCGCGATTGCACCAAAAGGGTCGCAAGCAGTTTGCGTTGCCATGGTAGCGAGACGTCTCCCAACGACAATCCGGCAATGCGAGGTCTGGAGAGTCGCTGATCAATGCATTGGGCGACGACCCACTCCCCAAATTCTTGGGGCGCATCCTGATGCATGCAGGCCAGCAAATAACTCAGATCATTCCGTACGTCAGCCGGTACACCGGGGCTATCCCATAGATCAAAGAGATACCTGATGTGCTCGCGCATCGTCGTTGAAAATTCAACCGGACAATCCAGATCGTTGAGAGATCGCCCGTCACGCCAAATCTGAATAGCGGGAAAGCCGAATCGGTTCACGATCTTTTCTGCGACGTTCTTGAACGATGTCGGTGCATCGATTCGGGTGACATCCAGAGCGGAGAAACGCGTTTCTCTTTTGAGCAGTCTGAAAGAAATTTCGTCGCCGCGCGCTAAATCAGAGTGTTCCAGATTACTGGCTAGATTCTTGGCGGACAAGAACACGTCACCCGCTGCATCGCATTGTGCAAAAGTGTACGGGACACCATTCTTGTCGATCTTCCAGTCTCTGGTGATTTCACCGGTCACTCTGAACGTTTCCAGGCGCAACCAATGAGCTGACTTTTGAATCCAGTCCATCAAATTGGAGACGTCGGCGCCATCCTTCGTTGGCACACGCCGTAGACTTTCCCAATCCGTCGGCAACGGATAATCCGGCGCTGGCGCATCCTCTACGATGACCGTCTCATTGCGATGCCAGCTGGCACGTACTGGCGAGAATGACTTGTCGAGCGGCTCGAAGACCAGCTTGTACGGTTCGTCCGCGCCATACTCAAAGCTGAGCGCCAGCGAGCAGATTGCCGCTTGCTTCAGGGGAAATTCGGGAGACGACAGGCGCGCCGAGAATCCGAGCGCATCGGCGCGTTCGCCTTGGAATAACGGGAATCGGTAGCTTTGTATTTCCGCCGGCAAGGTGAACGTATCCTCCACCGAAATCGTCACTGGTGCGCCACGTACGGGCCGCACCGTAGTCCCATGTGTGACCAGGTCGAACCGTTGATAGCGACCGTCTTTCATCACCTTGATAGACAGTTCGGGAATCTGGTCGCGCCAGAGCGGTATGTCGCCGGCACGCTGCTGCATCTCGTGCAGTACGATACCGCCGTCGACAGGACTGGCCGACAAGACGATCAATTCTGAAAATTGCCCGATGCGGGGATCAGCGATCAGAGCGTTGCGAGTGACTGCTGGATGCGACGTGGTTAATGACGACGGGAATCGCCACTTTCCCTCGTCAACCGCGATCATCCCATGCTCCTGCGACGCCTTGCCAGGCTTCGTGGGCAAGGCAATATCCACCGGTGGTTGTCGCTCCCAGCACATGCCGCGGCTTTCCGGCAAACGTTTGGCCAGAGCCGGGTCAAAGCGGCCAACCAGTTTGGTCGCGCAGCACTTTCCGCCGATGGTATCCAGTACAACAACGGCCTGGCCCGCGCGGACGTCGACATCCGCCATTCTCCCGAAGATAGCGGCGACGCTGCGAGGCAGCGGACGCGCATCAGGGAAGTGCGCGTTCAGATTGCGACGGATAGTGTCCAATCCGAAGTCGTTGATTGCATCCGGGACGAGCCAGACGAGGGTGTCATGTCTGAATGTGGTGCGCAATCGTGAGGCAAAGGCGCGTGCTGCGGAATCGAAGGCCGTGCTGGTATTGTCAGCGGCAAAGAACAGGTCGGGAGCGGATATCGTCGTCGCCTCCTCATGCAGGCAAACGGCATCGGCACGAAACAGCGTGATGTCGACGCTGTGACTGTCGTTCTTCCATTGCTGCCACACCAGGTGCTCAGGTAAGGAATGCCCGCTTTCGCGGGAGACAGTAAATCGAGTCTGCGCCAGACCGAGGTCCACGCAGGCTGGTGCATTGACCGGCCGTGGCGCAGCGGGCCGGCGGATTTTCTGGTTCGGCTGGTGTTGCGGGCTCTTCTGGATCTTCTGAAATACAAGGCGCGAGGTCCACGGCTGGATGGTAAAGGCATCGAAGTCGAACAGGACGGGCATGTCCGCATATTGCACTTCGCCCTCGCTCCACTCCTTGGCACATTGCTTCCATTGAGACATCGTCGTCTTGCGCCTGGCTAGTTGCGAGAAATCACGTGCGATGTCTTCGTCCAGTGTTTGCAGCCAGCGCCAGGCGTCCCATACGCGGCGGTAATCGCGATGGGACAACAAGGTGTTGTTCGGTGGCAGGTTGTGCCAGGCCGGAATGGAGTTCGCCTCATCGGAACGCAGCCATGATTCGATTCGGGTGAGCAACGGATCTTCCGGTTCGCCCAGACAATCGCGCCGCAACGCCAGCAATTCAGATAAACGGATGACGAACGCCTTGAACAGCCGATTCTCGGTCAGGTCGATCGACTGTATCCGGCGTACGGCATGAAGATAGGGCTTGCCGGCGAGCTTTTCCCGGATGTTGCGTCCCGGCCGGCTGCTCAGCTTGATGAAGCTACTGGCATCCAGCTCACGCACGGCGTGTACCGGCAGCAGGGCATGCTCCCGCTGCGGGCTCTCGTTGAGTCCGCGAAGAAGCCGTTCGACGGCATCGCGGGCATGAGCGGTGACGCGCCATAGGCGGTCGCGATGGATGACGGTCGCCGACTGCTGCGCGATCCGCTCGAAGAAAGTCGTCAGGGATTGCGCAACGGCGTTCCCCGTCCTGGGATCGAAGTCGACATTGACCGACAGCCAGTGCGTCTGCGACAGCAAGTCGCGAGCTTGCTTGCCCGCAGCGTTATCGGCGCCAAATGCCCGGTACAGCTCAAGCAGATTCATTGCTCGGGTCGTCCTTCAGGTAGTTGGCGGATTGCCAGATGAATTGGCCATAACCGAGCTTGCAAGCCAGGTCAAAATCTTCGGTGAGGTTGAATGGCCGTCCATCGATGCCTGTAACGATGAGGTTGTAAATTTTATCCAGGCAGTCGGTCTTGCTTGTGCCCCGGGTATCGATGCCGCGCAGTTTGGGCATCACCTTCTGCACAAGTTGATCCTCGAAGGCAATATGCATGGCCCTTTTCAGTTGTTTCTGTTCGGTCTCGGATTTTTCCTTGTTGGCTGGATTGGCGGCCCGCACATCTGGATAGTTCGCCATGTAGTACTCGATGGATTGCCATACACGATGGCCAAGCGCACGGCCGGTCACTGCCAGGGCGGCGTTGATTTGTTCGATGAATTGCTTAAACGGCTTGATGTCGTCGTCGGAGAAGTGGCTTTCCAGCATCACCCAATCGCCCCAGTTGTCCCGGTGCAGGATTGCCCCCCGGTTGCGGGCATTGAGCGGCTTCAGTTTTGGGCGCCGCTTGAGCTCTGTCGGGCGAGGGAAGTTGATCACGATAGAGCGATCAATGACTTTGTCCGACAAGGACTTGGTGGTCTCATCTTGATTCATTGTACCCGTCCACAATACGTTCCGTCCGAGTGCGAGCGGGTAAGGATCAAGTCCGGCCCCGATCTTCACGGGGAGTGTCGGCACATCATTGCGGCCCTTGCCGCGTCGCAGTTCCAGCTTGCTCAGGAATTCTGCGAAATAGAGTTCAGGATGCGCCAGGTTCATTTCATCGAGCAAGATCAGGCAGACTGCATCATGGAGGCCGGCATAGTCTTCTGACCACGGTTTCTGGCTCTGGGCGAGGAAGCTCAAGATGGGCTGAGCATCAAACTTGTTATCGATGGAATTGAAGAAGCCCAGCATCGACTCCTGGGAATCCCAGTTGGGTTGAACCGAAATCGGCTCAAAGAAAATACCGCCAAAGTGCGCATACAGGCGCGGCAACTCCGACTTACCGGTGCCGGAGACGCCCGCCAAGATCGTGATAGGAGACCATTCCGCAGTCTTCAATGAGGTATGGAACGCTTTCAGGATGCGCATGCTGAAGCGCAGCCCGTAATCGCTGCATGCGCGCTCGATGTCGTTGAGCCAATCCAGTTCGTCCTGCTTTGTGTTGCGAAGGTCCGCAATCTGGTCTGCCTTGACGTGTTCCTTCTCGATGTCCTTGTGGCGGCCGGCCTCATCTGCGGGCCGTTCGTAAGCAATCCGCAGGCGCCTGAGCTCGGCTTCCACCTGATTGGCCATACCTTCAAAGATCTCCGCGCGTTGCCTGTGCATCGTATTGTCGGCCTGGAGTACGGCATTTTTCCTGCGCAGCTCATCGACTTCGTTCACGGCGTCGCTGTCCTGCTGAATCTGATGGGCAAGTCGCTCGGCACGGGCCTGGTGATTTCGCACCTCATTTTCCAGCGACTGAAAGCGCACACGCATCTCATCACTCGGCCTGGAAGCGAGCTCTTCGCGCAGGCGGGTGATGTCATCCGTCATCCGGTTCAGCTCGAGGATGACAACTGCCGGATCCTGACCGCCGAGCTGCTTCTGCAACTGTGTGAAGGCACCGGTCAGGCGGCTTTGGTGCATCAGGCTGTCGCGCAGGCGGATGATTTCCTCCTGCATCGATTCCTTTTCCTGTTCCATCGAGACACGCTGAGCCTCGACGCGTTCGGTGACGACATCCTCCAGTTGGGCCTCTCGACGATTCCAGCGCTCCAGTTGGCGTTGCTCGGATGTGTCGGCTATCTGCTGCGCCAGCTCCAGCTCGCGTTGGCGTTCTTCGAGTTGTCCCTGCAAGGCCAGCATCGCACCGTTCTGCTGGCGATAAAGCGCCTTGTCTGCTGCCAGTCGTTTGCGTTCCTCCCCTTCTTCCATCTTCCACGTCGCCATCTGCTCTACGATGTCGGCCTGGATGCGTGCACGTTCGCGCTGCTCCGCCTCGGTCACCGAGCGCAGGCGTTCTTCCGTGAGCAGGCTGATTTCCTCGGTCAACGCGATGATTTTTTTCTCGCGTTGCTGACGCAGTTCCTTTTCTCCATCGTCGCGCTTGTTGCGCAGCTCCGTATCGAGCGTGGAGCGTCGTTCTTCCATTTCGCGGTTCAGTGCCATGCGCTCCTCGGCGTAGCCGGCGTCGCGGATCTTCTCGGCGACGCGAACTGCGTCCTCGCGCTCGTGCGTCGCAGCCATCCGCTCTTTTAAGGATTGTTCTGCTGCGTTGATCTGTCGCTCACGCTCGGCGATGGCCTGCTCACGAACATCCAGCTGGGTCTGACGTTCGTTTAATCGATTGTCACGCAGATCCAGGTCTGCGAGGGTTTGCAGGTGAGTGTCGTCGGGGCGTGCAGTATTTTCCATGGTCATATCTCGGAGAGCGTTTTGATGGTGTTGTAAGCGGCCTTGCGCAGTGCGGCGATTTCTTCCCTCGGAAGAAGAAGGGCTTCGTTGCCGTGTTTACGATTAGCGGTGATGTAGGCCAGATCGTCGATGAATGTGGGTTGCGTGTTGCTGACGGCATCCAGCGTGTCGTCGTCGACCATCAGCAGGAATGCCATTGCGCAGGCACCCAGCGAGGGATCCTGGCCTTGCAGTGTGCTGCGGATCGATGCCAGCTTGACCGTGCGCAGGCTGGCCGGCAGATCGCCGGACCGGATCGCTTGCGCCTGTGTCCGCGCGGTCTCTACGAGAACGGCATCAGTCAGGTCGGGCGGCAGCTTGTCGGCGAGGTAGCGTCGCATCAGCGATTGCAGTGCGGCGTACAGGTCGAACAAAAATGCGGCGGCATTGTCGTGGTCGCGACATGACAGCCAGAAGCGCTCCGCCTGGAGGAGATGATCTTGCACGCCAGCGCCCAGCCAATGGTAGGTCTTGAAACCAAACTCGCTCTGGATACCAGCGCGGGCATCCAGGATGGCGTCGGCAAGACGGTCCCTGTTGGTGACAGGCGGGCTGTCGGCGAACACGATCGAGGGTAACAAGATGTGGACCAACTGCCGCATGAAACGGTCGTCGGGCAACTCGTGCTCCGTGGCAGCATGCTGGTGCTTGCCGTGGCCATATTCATCCCGTTTTTTCTTGATGCCAAGGAGCTGTTCGATCAGATCCGGAAACACTGTTGCCGCACGGCGCAGAGGATGCGAGTGGTCTCTTCTGGCCTGCACAATCGCAATGGCAAGTACGGTCGCCAGCTCCGCCTTTTGATCGCTGAAGGAACGCAGTTTTCCTTCTGCAATGAAGTGGAACGGGAACCTCGGCAATGTCAGTCCGATTTCCCGGGCACTGCTCGCCAGCATCTCCGCTTGTTGAGTGAGTTGCGTCAGTTTCAATTGGGAAATCGAAGATTCGACATCATGCTGGCAGCATACGTAGAACATGGCCCATTCGATGGCACCGTAGATCCCCTGCAAAGAACGGAAGCGCCGGCTTCGCGGAAGACGCAAGCTGGCCAGCAGGTTCGGATAGCGCCTGCGGTTATCCTCCTGCTCGAACGGTTCCGGCGGCGCCTGCGGATCTTCCTGCACAACGCGGTTTGCATTTCTGAGTGATTCTTTCCAATTACTTAGCCACTTCGCCAGCTCATCATCTTGCTCAAGAGCTTTCTCGAAAGCGCGTTCCAGGATGAGTGAAAAGCCGTCACCGAAGGGATCTGCAATGCGGAACTCGCCGTCACTTGCCTGGATGGCAATCGGACAGTCAAGCCAATATCGCTCAGGCCCTGGGATGATGGAGATTTGTTTCATCGCTGGCATCCAGAGATCGTTTCCGCTCGCCGAGCGGCGCTTCTGCATCGCCCGCAACGTGCTGATGACATCTCGTGCCTGAGGTGGCTTCGGCACGGTTTTTTTCTTCCGCGGGAGACACCGAATGTAGCCGTCCTGTTCTTTCTGGCGCAAAGGATTGGTGTCGTCGAGGATGTGCAGGAACGGCAACAGCTTTTCAGTGACCGCCTCGCGGAACAGCAGCACCGTGACAAACACAGTCGGTGTGCTGAGCGCGCGATCTGTCTGGCCATCGCCGGTAGCGCCAGCTTCCTGAATGACCTGGTGGTAAGTATCGATGTGCTGCTTGTCTTGCAGGCGCAACAGGATGCCGTGAACCAAGTCGACGGGAATGCAGGTTTCATCGGCCAGCTCGTCGGCCTGCATTGGCCCGACCGCTGTGAGAAGCTGGAGGATGAGCTGTTCGAAGGGATTGAGCACATCCTTTGCGCCGCGGCTATGCGGCAAGGTCACCCGGTAGACATCTACCGGCCAGGCCAGCTTTCTCGGTTTGCCGATCAATGGGCCAAAGGGGCGGGATTTGACGTCGTTACCATAGTCGAGCAAGGTGAGTTCCATCACAGCACCTTTCCGTCGCTGGTGTGGCACAGATTGAAGAAATCAACCAGTCCGGGAATGTTATTGTTGGCCAATTCGTGACGGACCAGGCCCGAATCCCCCACCACGACCAGGAGTTTCTTCTGACGGCTCATCGAGACATTGAGTCGGTTGTACAAGGCGAGGTGGCCGAACAGGCCATTGACCTGCTTTTGTTCCGTGTCGCCCCTGAGGCGCTCATTGGACGGGCAGGTTCGCACCATGGACAGGAACACCACGTCGAACTCCATGCCCTGGAAGGCGTCGACGGTACCGATGCGCAGCCGTTTGGGGTCGTCTGTCAGGCCGGATAGCTTCGACTGGATCATTTCAGCCTGCGCCTTATAGAACGAGATCACGCCAAATGACAGATCCTTTCCTGCTTCCGACTGCATCCAGCGCTTGAGCAACTCAGCGATGGCAATGGCTTCGACCGAACGTGTCCAGCTGGTGCCGGAACGTTCTTGTTTTCCTTTGGTAAAAGGCAGATCCAGCCACATGGCGGGCTTTCCATCGGTGTCTTCCAACTGGTGGGCGAAGTCCTCTTCCGGCCGCCCAGACGAAAATTGTTCTTTCTCGTTGAAACGAGCGTAGAAGTTGCGACTGATGAAGTCGCCCAAGACGGGATGCATACGGAACTGCTTGTCCAGCGTCACGCGGCGGCGGATGCCGTCGTTGTCCTGGAGCGCCTGCAGCCGCTCAGAGAACAAATACTCGAACATCGATTTCTTGAGCCACGCGGATTCGTCAGTGTCGGGTTCTCCCGCTTCCATCCGGCGGACGACTTCTTCTTCGATAAGGTGCGGCAACTGGCGGTGGTCGCCGACCAGGATGATGCGCTTGCCCTGTGCCATCGGCACCATCAGATCACGCGGCGACACGCGTGCGGCTTCGTCGACGATCACGTAGTCATACTCCAGTTGGTCGGCCGCCTGGTTCTTGTTTAGGCCTTTCTGTGCCTGCATCTGACGGTTCACGCTTTGCTGGCACGTGGCGGCGAAAGCGAAGCTGTACTCCGCCATGGCGTCGGCAAGACCTTGCGGGTTGCCTTCCAGCTCCGCCAAGAAATGCGCCAGCGCGGCGGATTTGAGATCCTTCCCGGAGCATCCCTTGCTCTGAATGCTGGTGATGGCGCGCTCGGTCAGTGCAATCAGGCCGCTATGCTGTTTTTCCACACGGAACACCGGCGGTGCCGAAAAACGGAGCAACAGTTGCCGTTTCAAGGCGCGCAGCGCCGGCAGGAATGGCGGATCGTCACGCTCGTTCGGCCACAGGCTGGCTTGCTTCAGCAATGCCGACTCATCATCGTCGAGAACATCGGTCAGATCGTCGAGTGCATCTGCCGCACGCTGCGGGCCGTCGTCAGCGAAGCTGCCAGGATGTACGCGCAGGCAACGCACAACACCGAGCCAGCGGTTGCCGTTGCTGTTGAGGCGTTCATCGAAGGCCAATTGCCTGGCCAGATCGGCAGCCAGTCGCGCATCGTCTTCGCCCAGGATGGTGATGCCCAGTGTCGCGATTTTCCCGGCCAGATGTGCGGCCAGTGTGCGCGAAGGTGACTGGACGTATTGCAGGGCGAAATGTCTGATGTCCATTTCCTGCTCGATCTCCGCAATGCGAGGAGCGCGCTTGCGCAGTGCCGACGCGAGATCGCCGCACCATGCGTCAAGGCGGCGTTCGAACAGACTGAGGCCATCTTCCTGCTGTGCCGATGACTTGCCGACCTTGAGCACCGGCAAGCCGTTCAGGGAGATGCGCTCGATCATGTTTTCGACCGCGTCGTGCTGGAATCCGGTGAGGAGCACCCGGCCCCTGATGGTTGTGCCTCGTTTGTCAGCGAGTTCATTGAGGCGCTCAAGAATGGCGGCGATCACCGTCGTTTTGCCTGTGCCCGGCGGACCCTGGATCAGGGCGATGTCGGGCGTGTTGAGGGCAATTTCCACGGCGCGCTCCTGATTGACCGTAGGCGCGGTCTTGAACACTTTGCTGCGGACAAATGCCGTCAGGGGTTTTATCGCCGGCAGCTTTCGCGCCTGCATGATCTGTCCGTTTTCTTCGATCAACAGGCCGAGCTGCGGATTGGCAGACTGGCCGGTCATGATGCGACGGCGTGCCGCCATACGGCGCTTGATCTGCGCCATTTCACCCGCTAGCGATACGATTAGCGTGCCAGCGTCACGTGGCAGGTTCTCGGTACGCAGCTTGAGGGTTCTTGACGCCGGGTTGAACACACCAGTGTGGAGCGACTGATTTTGTCCGTCCTGTTTGCGTTGTGCGGCGTTGCTATCGTCGTTGCTCTCAGACGCCTCCAACTGGTCGCAGAACCCGGCGAAGCTCAATGTGATGTCAGCAAGATAGGCGGGGAGCTCATCGGCATCCTGCAGTTCCGGCACCTGTCCCTTTTCCAGCAGCTTTAACGCTGCATCGCTTGCGTCGATGATGCGTACCGAAACCATACCGTCGCGTTCTTGCGTCTTCTGGTCATAGATCAATGCACCGAACTGGCGTGCATTGTTCAGCAGCAGTTCGCCTTCGAGGTCACCGAACTCGTCCCACTTCTTCAGATAGCTGCCGCTTTCGCTGGTCAGTTTTCCCATCTGCCCGCGTACCAAGCGCGAGACATATCCGGCTTGCGTCCGGTCGACGAAGCGCAGTTTTCCCACAGCAAGGCGCAGGCTGCGACAGCGTTCGTTTCTCTTCAGGGCCCAGCGAGACGCAGTGAATACAGGATCGTCAGTACCTGAAAGGGGGATGCTGGCAACAAAACGTATGCCGTCGCCGTAGAAGGCAAAAGAATTCTCTCGTGTTGCCAGTGGCCGCGAATCCTGCGTCTGGCTGCGCACTTCATCGTTCGGTGTGTCGTCCGCATCCTCCCCGGTGTCATGGCCCGGCATGCCTTTCTGCTTCGGAGTATCAGACGGTGACTCCTTCAGCATGTACTCGATCGCTGCACCCGCATTTAGGAAGAAATACGTCAGTTCGCCCATGGAAATGCTGAAACGCTGGCTCAGTTCCGGATAATCGCCGTCATCGCTGGGGGCTTTGAGCTTGATGCCGTGTTTGCGCACCTCATTTTCGACATGCTCGTCCACGCCGATATCAACGCTGCCCATGTCCAGGCACTCGCCGACGAAAAAGGCGATCTGTAGCTCAAGACTGCCGTCTTTAGCTGGGTTGGCCAGTTGCGCGATCATCGAGCGCCCGCTGGACAGCTCGCCCTGCAATCTGCGGATATCCGCATTGCTGACCGGGCGAGCAACCACCTGCCCGGTGTGTAGAAACAGTTCGAACTCATCTTTGCGACGCGGGTGAGCGTCCAACGATCGCACCGGCTGCTCGCCCCATAGGGTATTTCTGTCCTCGGTACAGCGAACACGGATGGTCACAAGATCAGTGGGGATATCCTGGAATTTCATGGTTCTGTCGGCAGGAAGTCGAAGGAAAGCTGGGGAGGAAGTGGCTTGGTTCCGCGCACGGGATCGACTTTACGCGCGGACGCCTTCACGATCACTTCGTGCTCGGTCTCGTGGTGTCTTGCGCATGAGAACGGGTGCAGCAGGCGATGTGGCAGTGCCCATTCACCATCTGTCGCCGGCATCACCATCGTCCAGCCCGGCGTGCTGGCGCGCACCAACGCCGGTCGGGCCACACCGCAATACGGGCATGCCTGCGCGTCGTCAGCGAAGTAACTCATGGAGCAGGAGGGGCAATCAATCGAGAGATCGTGCGCCCGGGCCAGTTCGCGGGCCCAGATTGCGGCAGTGGGGCGACGGTGCGGAAGCTTTCGTCCCGGGCCGAAGGCTTCCTGAAACAGGTGCCGCAATGAAGGTGTGGCGATCAGTTGACCGGGCAGGTCACCGTTGCCGCGGTTCGAATCGTCGTGCTCGTCCTGGATGAACGGAAATTCGCCAGCGTAGGCGCGTTCTTCGGCGTTCAAAGATTGACCGGCATCGTTTGCCGTGCTTTCTTCGTTATCCCAGCCATCGCTGTCGTCATCGGACTCATGCACCTTACGGCCGAGGAATGGGTGGCATAGTGACAGGGTCCTGAAGACCATCACGGCGAGGGACCAGCAGTCAGTGGTGGCGCGGCCGGCGTCGTCGCCGCGCAGAAGCTCCGGTGCGCCATAGCCTGGCGTGAAAAAGCCAGCCCCGCGCTGATGTCGCTCAAAGGCCAGATTGTCAGCGTCGATGAGCCAAACCTCCGGGCAATCGCCCGAGGCGGTGAAGGCGTTATTGGGAGACAGGTCGCCATACACCAGTCCCGTGCTGTGCAGGCGTGCCAGAATGGCTGCGCAAGCCGACAGTGCGAACAAGCGGCGGCGTGTCGAGCCAGTGCGGGCGTAATGCAGCAGACGCCAGCCTGCATCCTCACCGGTCCCGGCTAGCCAGTCTGGCAAAACAGGTTGCACTGCCTGCAGCTCCCGTTTCGACTTGCCGGTGATCTCAAAGGAAGCGAAGGAGCTCATGCCATTGAGCAGGTGCATCACATAACCCGGGTGTCCTCGCAGGATAGCCAGCGGCAGAGACACCCGTGGGCGTGCAGGAATGGGCAACAAGCGGATATCCTGAAAGCGTTGTTGCAGATCGATATCCGGCGCTGTGCTGCCGTCTTCGTTCAGTGCCAGCTTGATGGCCAGGTCGGCATCGCCCGTCCGGTACACGGCACCTTGTCCACCGCGCGCGATTTCGTCGGCCAGCTGATGAAGGTTGCCGTATTCATCGGTGAGTTTCTCGGGAGCACCGGTGTCGATCATGTCATTCATCGTGGATCTCCTCGCGCAACAGACAGGCAAGGGTCTTGTCGTCGCTGTGTTTCGGTGTGGCCCAGTGGCGCAGCATGTCGCGGATGGCGCGATTCGCCTGTCGCGTACTGAGCTTGCGATAGGCCGCAATGGCACCGCGTGTGAATCCTTCTGCGTCGATCAGGTCGTCGGCGACGCCATCAGTGCACAACAGGACGGCATCGCATTGATCTTCCGGTAAGGTCGCGTGTTGCCAGTGCTGCCGGTTGCGCGCCTCATCGGCTGACAAGGCCGCCGTCATATTCGAGAAGCCGGCCGATTTGTCCTCAGATAGCAGCAACATGCTGCCGTCGGTCTTGAGTACGGCAGCCAGGCCGTCACCGAGCATCCCGATGCGCATCAGTCCATCGTTCAATCGCACCGCGAACAGGCAGGTGGCAGCGCAATCGCTGGCGGGCAAGGGGGTAATCAGCGACTGCCAGCACGTTGAGATGTGCGCGGGGAGCGCGTCGTGAGCGGGCCGACCAAGGGAGTGGCAGCGCCATGCCGCCTGGGCGACAGCACGGCAGGCGTAACGGCTCCCGATATCGGCCAGCGGCTTCGATCCGACGCCGTCCGAGATGGCAATCCCGAAGCCCCATTTACGATGAAATGCACGCCAGGCGTCCTGGTTCGGCTTGCCGTCGGTAACATGGGCCGGGCCGATGACACTCGCACCGATGCTTCTCCAGCGTTTCATGTGTGCGCCGCCTCCAACCAGCCATCGAGGGCGGCAAAGAGCTCTTCTGCGTCGAACACATCGCCTCCCTTGAGTCGCGGATTGGCATCCGCGCCGACCTTGATAAACCGCAATGTGTCGGGTGGCAAGCGCCGCCGCCATCGGTCTAACGCGGCCGTGCTCTCTCGTGGCCAGAAGCCATCAGAGAGGATCAGGATCTTGTCGCCTGTGCTTGCTTCGAACAACGGTACCAGAGCTGCTGCGTCCGCTTTGCCGCCGCAGCTGAGGAGCTTTTCCGGATAGGGCGCATCCGGCTGCCAGTTGGGCAAGTGGTGGACTTCGGACGACCACGCGACCAGGCTGAGATCGGTCCGGATTCCACCGAAGCGCAAGGTTTGTGCGATGCCTGTGATGACGGTTCTCATGATGAACGGCTTGCCGGCACCGTCCATGCTTCCGGAGACGTCGCATATCAAATGGAGCGTCATGCTGCTCCCCCGGTGGCGGCGCGCTTCTTGATGTCTTTCATCAGCGCAGCAAGTCGGGCATCAAAGGTATCGTCGCAGCACAGGGTTAGATGCGCATCGTCAATTTTGCGTTTGACCGCGTTGGCGCGCGGCGGGAAGCAGCAGGCCATGATGCCGCGGCCTTCGACACCGCCATAGAAGCGCACCAGGTTCTGCAATTTCATGACCTGTTCCTGCGTCACGTTGCCCGCCTTGCATTCAACGATGTACAGGGAGTGACCATCGGTGAAGACGACATCCAGCTCGTTGTATTCCGTCTGCTGTGGCGATCTGCCGCCACCGGATACATGATTCATCTGCAGCCGCACATTGATGCGCAGGTCATGGATGATGCCCTCGCGTTGATAGGGCTCGCAGCGTTGGTAGACGTACTCCTCAAACCAGCCGCCGGACAGATAAGCCGCAAAATCGGGCCAGTGCGCAATGCGAAGGTCGACACGATCCCCCGTGATGCTAGCGGCCTGCCTGGCATCGAAGCGGAACGTCAACACACCGCAGCGCTCGCTGAACGGCGATAGCGGCTGGTTTGCCAAGCGTTGCTTGCGATGCTCGTCGTTGATCCTGGCAAGCTCCTTGTAACGTTGCGCCAGTACACTGCGATGCTTCCACAACACTTCGTTCAGGCGACGCCGGTCTGGCGTCAACATCTCAGCCGCGCCCGACCCCGCAATTTTCAAACCGTCACCGTTAAGCAGAAGGAAGGTCTCAATGGAGTCGATCGGCTTGATCCTGTCACGGCGCGGATTATCGATGAACGTCACCTGGTTGTTCCGGCTATCGAAATAGAACGGCACTGCACCCAGCGCGCGGGCCGCCGAGAGCGCGCCGGCGAACATGAGTTTGGTGCCGCCGGTCAGGTTGATACCCAGGCGAGCGGAAGACGGCAGCTTCGCGGCGTAGCGCGTGATCTGCTCGTGAACGGTCCGGTCATCCCAGGGCGACACGGGAAGTTCCTCGAACTTGCTTCGGCCAAGGAACTGCCGCATGCAGGCCGCCGGATATTGTCTGGAGTTGACGAAGACGTGGGCGTCCGAGGCAAATTGACGGATCCCGAGCAATGCCGGCATGCGCTGCTCGCCGAACAGGTGGAAGGTGACATCGAAGCTGTCGCCCGTTTCCTGGCCAGCCGGTGGTTTGACACCATGGCGGTTCATCCACTCTATCGGCAGCGTGACCAGCTCAGGCGGACGCCCCGGAACCGAGGAGGCAATCAGCCGTTTCTTGAGCGTCGGATGCTCAAGCGCGGCCAGCGCCCAGACGAACGCCATGACAGGTGTGCCGGGACTCAGGTATAGCGTGACGAGATTTTCGCCGGGCGTCTTTTCAACGGTATTAAGCGCCTGGGTGGCGCTGGCATAAATCCCCTCGCTGTCATTGACCCGGCGCAGCTTTTCGTCGCAAAAATTGATGTCGGGCTCACTTGCCTTGCCGGCCTGCGCCGTCAGCCAGCCGATGAAATGATCATGCGCGGCCGTTGTGTTGGCGAACTGCGTGACGAATGCATTGGTCGCCTGTCGATCACCCAGTTGTCCGGCCTCATGCAAGGCGCGTAATTCTGTCTGGAAGTCTTTTTGTGTGGCGAGGCATGTGTCGCTGTCATTGTCCGCGCGGGTATAACCAAGGATCAGGACGTGGGTATAGCTGTCCGCCTTGAGTGCGGCGAGGATCGGACCTTCGGAACCTTCGAACCCCAGTGATGCACGGAAATCAGTGATGCCATACCACGTAAGCAGAAATTTCTTCATGAGGAAGCATGATCGACATAAGGGCGGAACCAGGCGATTTCGCTGGTCAGCCGGTTGATGAAGGCGGCCCGGTTGGGTTTGTCGAGCCCCTTGAATTTGCCGATGCCGTTGGCGGCGGCCAGTGAGCCGGCATCGTCTTCATTCATGCAGTAGGCCACGCGCAGTTCGAACGACGACAGCAAGTCCTTGCAGGACGAGGCGCAACGTTGCCAGCGATCGATAAAAGCGAAGACGAAGGTCCTCTTGCGCGGACCTTCCTCGCTGATTTGGCGGAGCAGGTCGGCAGGCGTGGGTGGATCCCCCGGTTTTGGAGGACGAAACGGGGAGCCCGGATGCAGCGCTTTCTCGGCATCAAGACCGTCGATGATAAGGACAATGCGGCGCGTACCGATTTCATCGAGGATGCGTTGCAGGGGCACGGAAGCAAGCTCATCTTCCGCACGAAAGCGTGTGCCGAACGTGCGTGCTACCGCATCGAACCCCCCGCCGGGCGGCAAACCGCGCGCATTGAAATAGACGACTTCATCGATATCGTCAGCCCGCGCAATGCTCGCCAGTGTGCTTGCCAGCAGTCCGTCGTGAATCAGGTCATTGAATCCGCTGAACAGCACATTGAATGCCACACGAGAAGTCAACGGTACGACTAGGGCGTCAGCATTGAAGGTCAGGCGTTCGCCGAGCAGCAGGCGTAGGGGCTCGTCGTCGGCGCGCAGATAATCGGGCAAGGGTGGTTGCGCGGGCAATCCGGCACCGCTGAAAATGCGGGCTTTCCTTGCCTGGCCCCGGGTGACTGCGTGCTTGGACAGATCGGATATATGCTGGCGACAGACAGCGGAATCCGCATACGGAATCAGGAATTTCACATTCGCCGAGGCAAGTCCGTGCGCGTCGTTGATGATCCCCTCTGGCGGACTGTTGAGCATGGCAGCGGCCGTGTTGCCGAGCCCCAGGATCATGGCGGAGTCTTCTGGAATGCAGGCCAGCGCCAGTCGGCATCCCAGCTGAGAAATGATGCCGCCGATCGATTGCGCGTTGATACCCTTGAGCGTCTGAGTCGCCAGCAGTACATGAATGCCGAACGCCCGGCCTTGCTTCAGGAGTTCGGTGATGAGTTGTTCCGCCTGTTCGGCGACGTCCCGTTTTCCGGCGAACAGCACCTGGAATTCGTCGATGATCAGCAGCGATCGCGGAAGCACGTCCTGTCCAAGTTTGCGGAAGGCGGCGAATTCGCTCACTCCGGCATTCCTGAAAACTTCTGCTCGCACCTTGATCTCATTGGCCAGGTGGCGCAGCACGGTCAAGCCGTATTCCGGATCGCTTTCGGTGGCGATCAGACGCGCGTGCGGCAGGGGCGGTTGAGCATAGACGTTGAATTCGATCGATTCCTTGTAATCCAGCAGATAAAGATCGATTTCATCGGGCGAGTATTTCTCGCACAGGCCGTGAATGAGGACGTGGAGCAGGTTTGACTTTCCGGAACCGGTCTTGCCGGCCAGCAGCACGTGATGCTCTGAGGTGGTCGCGCCCAGCGTCAGCGACACTGTTTCTCCCGCTGGCGTCCATCCGACAGGAATGACGATACCGTCGATGGTGGTGGCAGCAGGCGTGAAAGACACCCATAGATCCGGCAGCGACTTGCTGAAACGCGATGCCGCAGCATAATGCGCGGCCAGCGACAGGAAATACCGCTCCAGTTGTTCTTGGCGTGGCCATTGTTCCGGTACGTAGCGGCTGGACAGCGGCTCCGGTGCGGAGTCGGCGATCGGCTGATGCAAAGCTTGGGCTGAGGCCTGCACAGTGGCGAGGAAGCGGCTGTGACGGCGGTCGTCCAGGCGTTGCTGATCAATGATCATGATCGGCACTACACCGCAGCGCGGGCCGTTTTCGCAAAGTCGTTCGAGGTACCAGATACTTTTGTCGGTCATCTGCTCGGGCACGTCAAACAGCAGCACGACCTTATACGGCAGCGGATTGTCCGCATGCGCGGCGTTGTAGGCGGCCCAGTCCGGCTCTCTGTCAGAAAGTTGTCGCTGAATCAGGTTCTCCACGTCATCCGTCAATGCCGACAGCGCGTACTCGATATCGTCGGAGCGCGTCAATACGCGCTGTTGCGGCACCAGTTGTTTTACCTTCAGCAATGACAGGAAAGGCTTGGCGGACTGCCCCTGCTGCAGCGGATCAATCAGCGTCAGTTCTAGCCGGCCAGGCGGCAGGGCGCACAGCAGGCGCAGCAGAACATCGGGCGCAGTTTTTTGTTGTGCATTCTTGTCTTCCCACAGCGCGCGACGCAAGGGGAAATCCATCAGGCGCGGGGCATCGTACGTCTGTTGTTCGAACGATAACTGCTGTGTGCCCACCGCGAGTGACGCAGGAATCGTCTCGGCTGCCGGCAAGGTATCCAGGTCGAGGTCGGCAAACGCGCGCTGATGCCGATCGCGCCGCGCAGCGAGTCGATCTGCCTGCTCGCGGGCTTTTTTCCAGACCTGATCGAATTGGGTACGCCAGTTGCTCTTCCTGCTTTCGTACCGCTGGACAAGCGCTTCTGCCATTGGCGTCTTCGCCGCATCGAACTCACGGTCGATACGCGCCAGGCCGGTCAGGTAATCCTCCACCGCCCTGATCAGCGGATGGACAGACGATTGACGGATCTTGTCGTTCATTCTCCGTCCCCCTTGCATTGGGGACGGATGGCCCGCGCATCGCCCAGCATCATGTCCGCCATGAGGGATTGGCGCTGGAATTCTTCATGGCCCGCATTGAGTGCATCGACTTGCCGCAGTACCGGATCAAGCACATCGCTGACGATGGCTTGCCCGAAGCCGTCGCGTACGCTATCCCGGAAGCTGCCGGCGCAGAGGTGGGCCGATGCATGCAATTCATCGAACATCGGTTGGCTCCTCATCCGTCGCATCGTCAATCGGCAAGGCCAGGACGTGGTCTTCGGTGGCGATGTCTAGGAAGATCGAGGTGCCGAGTTTTCCCGCCAGCAGATAGCTTGACTGAAAGCCCGGATCTCGTGCGCGGATATCGTTCAGGAAGCTACGCCAGGCTTGTTCGGTCAGTGCGGTGGACGGGCAGTCGGCCGTGAGCGCCAGCAACCGGGTTGTGGCATCGTCCACCTGATCCATGTCGCCGGTGTTGACGGCTTGCTGCAAGCGGCCGGCCTCAATGCGTACGGCATCGATGATGTCGGGGCTGACGATGGCAAATCGTATCTTCATACGGTCTCCTCGCTGTCTTGACGGATGGCCTCAAGGCAAGACTGATCAATGTCGTTCTTGGTCGGTAGCATGCCAACCAGCGGCGAGCCGGCCTTGCGCAACGCCTGGCGCAAAGCCTCCTGCCGTTCGGGTGATAGATTGTTGATATCGCGCGAACACAGCGTGCAACGCGCATTCGCCTGCTGGTGACCTTCCGCCTGGAAGACCATGTGCGCCATTTGGGCGTAGAGGTATTCGGCCTTGCCGCATTTCACTTCGAACGCCATCGAGCCGCCTTTGGGTGCTCCCATGCCCTCACCACGCCCCAGGATGACGGGGATGCGCAGATCCGTCACCAGCAGATCGGTTTTGGTATATCTGCCATCGTCGCCGACGAAGGTGCGTCCTTGCGTTTCGATTTTTTCGCCCAGCGGTGCCAGGGCATAGCGCGCGATCTGCTCGCCGAATTCACCGCTGAGTTGACGACGCGCCTGGCGGGCGACGATGTTGCGCTCGACATCGCCCTGCGCTGCGGTCCATTGCGCACGAAATTTGTTGACGGCTCCCCGGTATGCCGGATCGCGATCATAGAGATATTGCTGGAACAGCATGCGCTGTTGCGACGACAGGTTCATCCGGTTGCGCAGCACGTCAGGCGTGATCGGGCCGGCATGCCGCGTCGGATCCCATTTCAGCCAGTCATGGAATTGCGCGGCAGTCGGAGAGGTCGCGAGATAAGCATCCAGCGCTTGCTGGGCAGCACCGAGGCGCGCCGTACCGACGGCCACCGCCTGGTCGATGGCGACCAACTGCGTGGTGCAGTTGGTGACGACGCTGTCTTGCATCGATTGCGTCAGTGACAGGACGATGCCGACCTGATCCACGCGCTGGTGCATTGCATCGCAATCGCTGCGCGACGATTCCAATGCCGATTCCGCTTGGGTCAGGAGGATCTGTGCCTGTTCGAGCCCGGCTTCGGCGGAGGAAACGTCGGACTCAGCGTCGCTGCAGTCCGGGGGAATGCCCTGATCGTCGTGCGGTTGCGCGTTGCAAGCAGATAGCGCCGAGTGTGCGGTGTCGAGTGCCTGTGCGCACTGATCCAGTTCCTGCCGGGCTTCTTCGACCGCCTGAGTGGCGGCGAGATTGCGCTGCAACGCCTCTTCCAACAGCAATGCGCTGGCCTGTGCTTCTTCACGTGCCTCCGTGCATTTGGCCTCCGCAAGCGAGATTTGGGCCAGGCAAGCCGCGTTCACACCGTCACGCAGTGACGTCAGTTCTCGCGCCAGTGCTTCCAGATTCTCGACTTGTCCGATCGAAACTTGTGCCATGGTCGCGTACGAAGCTAGCTTTGCAGGTAGTCACGCAGACGTGCTGCGAGCGCGGCCAGATATGGGATCTGATCTTCGGCGCAAGTGCTGAAGTAGTGGAGTTGCTGGCGCATGGCGTTGAAATCTTCCTCGAAGCTGGCGCGCTTGTCGTCCTGCCAGGTGTCGCCCAATGACGCAAAAGCGCCATCAAGGTTGCCCATCGCATCTTCGATGGTGGTGAGGAACTGCCGCAGAGATTGTGCGAACCGCTCCAACTCTTCCGGATCTCCGATTGCCTGTGGCATTACCAGTAACCTCCGTCATCGGATTCGGCAACCGTCGCCGTCGGCTTGCTCTTGCGTTGTGTGATCGTGGCAGGTTTGGCCGCAATGGTGCTTGCCGCAGGAATCGTATTGGGTGTTTGCGAGCGAGTGCGCGAGGTCACCGACATCGTGACGAACTTGAAGAAGTCCC
Source organism: Herbaspirillum sp. VT-16-41 (assembly GCF_001994935.1). Lineage (NCBI taxonomy): Bacteria > Pseudomonadati > Pseudomonadota > Betaproteobacteria > Burkholderiales > Oxalobacteraceae > Herbaspirillum > Herbaspirillum sp. VT-16-41. Next base: position 1,294 of record NZ_MUXB01000031.1, on the reverse strand, counting down.
GCATCTGTCTGGCATTTTCAGAATAGAATAATTGGTGCTCCGTTCCTTCAATGAATTTTTCCAGCACCTCTGCTCGGGCATCGGCGCCGATGGCCATCGCCATGCGATCGCATTTGGACGAACGACCTTCTCCGATAAATGCTTGTAGCGGCGCTTCCCAGCGATCAGTAGGCTCGCCGTCGGAGACCAGGACGACCGCCGGACGATAGGCCCGGGACGGGACAACATCCTTGTCTTCAAGCATGGCCTTGGCCATCTTGAGCGCGGTACCCAGTGGCGTGCTGCCGCCGGCAGACAGATCGCGCCATTGGACCGTGCCAGCACTGGCCAATACCTGGTTCAAACGGACGTCTTCCCCGAAGGTGATGATGGAGACCCAAATTTCCGTTTCGCTGGTCGAGGTATCGCTGAACGTATCGAGCATGTCCCGGAGTGATTCGTTGAGGGTGTGGATCTTCTCACCCTGCATACTGCCGCTGACGTCAAGCAAAAGAATCACGGGCAGCGGCTTTGCCTTGGGTGCGGTGAATTTGGATGGATCGAAAGCGGTGGTGACCATGTTGACTACTCCTATGGTTGCAGGATGATTTCTTCAATGTGCAGTGGGGGCGATGTGAATTGCTTGCCTGTCGTGAATTACGCAACTCGCCGGAATGCTTCTGCGGCTATCGCACGCGGTTTGTTCGCTACGTTGATGCGTTGTCCGCTAGCACAACGCAGGCTCCGGCCAGACGTATGAAATCCATCAGACGGTCATGCGCCGCTACGTCTTCTCCCTCGAAAGACAGCTATGCAGACCTTACTCCCCATTCGTATTTTTAGATCGACAGAATTTAACACATTGTCAGAACTTATTTTGATTAGTGTTTGATTTCGTCAGTGGGGAGATGGAATTTTATTCTCTTTAAGGAAATCCAGTTCCATCGTCAACTGACCAATCTTCCGTTGTTGAATTGCACTGCAAACTGACCCACTGGATCAATTCTGCAAGCAAATCAACACTGCTTTCACTGCAAGACCTGCGACATCAAGGACCCGACGTCAAGTATCGCGTGGATTACACCCGAGGGAGGGCAAGCTACGTGGGTATGTAAGTTTGGGAGAAGAAAAGTCTCCGTCTCTTTTCGAAACAACAAGGCCGCCGGCAGCAAGTCAGGCGGCATTTTTCTTTCTCGGCGAACGAATTAGGCCCGCATCGGAGATATCATTTGTGGAAATTGGAATAGCCCCTTGAATCTCAGGACACGAAGACTCTCTTAAAATAGAGGATAGTCTTATGACCAGTTTTACGACT
>NZ_MUXB01000192.1:0-1209 GCF_001994935.1 Herbaspirillum sp. VT-16-41 | reverse complement strand
TGATTAGTTCGCAAAATTCAGTTCAGTTCAGTTCAGTCACTCAGTCATGTCCAAGGCCTCGGCAGCGCAGCAGCTACATCTTCCGCCGCCCCTGGGGGCTGCCGGTGCGCTTCCACGACTTCCGCGCCCTGCTGGAGGTGTCCGAGCCGGACTTCCTCGAGTTCCACCAGAGCGCGAAGGACATGGACCTCGACCTCGGCGAGTTCTTCGCCCCCGGGGAGAAGCTCGAGCAGTTCTTCACCGTGCACGCCCCGGACTTGTACCCGGGCGACTTCCTGATCGACCTGGCCTCCCCAAACGAGGCGGTCTGTGAGCGGTCGATCCACGAGGTGCAGCGCGTGGTGGACCTGGCCCGCGATCTGCGCGAGCCCTTCATCTGCGAGCAGGCCCCGATCGCGGCGGTCACCACGGGCGCCTTCCTGCCGGACCGGCCCGCGCGCCCCGAGCACCGCCGGCCAACAAGGAAAATGTGTTACATAAATATCTGCGTTATCCGTAGGTACTCCAAATTTAGCGCATTGTAATAGTGCATTAGCCTCGGCATGAACGGTTCTTACACAATGGCCATCTACTACAAGACACCCTTCATCAATACAATGAACGCCTCCTGAAACACTTCCATTATAACCACCAGCTATAATACGTTTATCCCGTACAATGGTAGCACCTACCATTAGTCTTGTACATGTACTTCTTAATGAAAGAAGATGACTTTGAGCCATAAAATATTGATCCCAAGAAATTCTATCCATATATATCCCCTCTATCTGTAATATTACATGTTAAGTTTACATTTCGTTACGAAAGCCCGTCAATCATCATTTTGAAGGAGATAATCAGGCTTCCCGTCGTAAATCTCATTGAACCGCCAGCCCTCAATGCTGCCGGAAAAAAAGCCTTTTCCGAGTATGAAACAACGCAGCGATATGAAAAAGCCTTTGCCACCGATCCGGACGGAGACTGGGGCGCTGCATACTGGGCCAGAAACAGTCAGGAAGCTGCCGCAACGGCGCTTAATATCTGTACAAAGGAACAACGGAAAGGGGCACCTCAATGCACTCTGTACGCTATCAACAATAATTACGCCGCAGAGAAAAGACACTGAAATAAGCGGATAGAACCGCGGTCCTTGCGCTTGTACGACATTAGGTTTATTCCTTGCTCAGAGTGGATATCCTTCCTTCTGGCTCTATCCGCTAAGTGCTTGGA
>NZ_MUXB01000140.1:0-1507 GCF_001994935.1 Herbaspirillum sp. VT-16-41 | reverse complement strand
CATCACAGCAGGATCCTCTATGACCCACCTCCCAGAATATTGGAAATAAAAGCAAAAATAAACAAATGGGACCTAATTAACCTTAAAAGCTTCTGCAGAACAAAGGAAACTATTAGCAAGGTGAAAAAAACAGCCTTCAGAATGGGAGAAAATAATAGCAAATGAAGCAACTGACAAAGAATTAATCTCAAAAATATATAAGCAACTCCTGCAGCTCAATTCCAAAAAAATAAATGACCCAATCAAAAAAATGAGCCAAAGAACTAGACATTCTTCCAAAGAAGACATACAGATGGCTAACAAACACATGAAAAGATGCTCAACATCACTAATCATAAGAGACATACAAATCCAGAACATCGGAACATAAAGAAACCGCGATCTTACTATTGGAGCAAATGATACAATTTCCGTATTACGATCGCTAACTGTCAAGGCCGAATCACAATCTAAATAGGACTAACTGAAAGCTTTTAATTTATCAAAGGGTAAGCTATAGGATAAACGAAAGTGAATATGTAATCTTTTTAATCCCTGAGAAACAGTAAGAATTTCTTTATCGATCTATGCTTCACTTGTGTTTGTAAATGCAATACATAACTTATTGACATGAATAACTCCAATGAATCCCCTTTTAGGATGGCATGCATTTTCTAAACTTTCTATAAGGGTTTTATTGGATACAATAGAGGAACGCTCTTCTATTTGAATGATGACTGTTACGAATGTAGGAATGAATTCAAAATCTAGTTTACCAATTAAACGATCTATATCATGATAAGATAGTTCTTTCTTTAATAATTGCTCTAGAAGCATATCTTTTGTTGTTTGTTTCCATTCTGACTGTGATGCGATGTACTTTTGATTAATCATTAATTCCATCGGAAGAGCACACGTCTGAAAATTCCTTCGCATCATTTTGCACCTGCAATTTACTATTACTCTTTAACTCTGAATATTTCTTTTCTGATTGCTGTAATGATGCAGTTGTCTTTTGATTGTCAACAAACAATAGGATTGATGTTACTAAAAAAATTAAAGCCAATATAGAAGGAACAATAATTTTAAAATTCATTTATAATAACACTCTTTTCTTCGTTATTGAACTCTGCCATAGCCAACTATTCTCAGTAATGTTATCGAACACCTCACCGGTATCCTCAGCAGCAGTCGCGATGAGGGTGGCGCAAAAGCGGCGCGTCAGAAGCTGGAGGAAACCTTCAGTTATCCTTCTATAACCAGTCTGTTGCCCTACCGCGAATATGATGAGAAATCCGACCTGTTTATTAACAGCCGATCGGTTGGGTTCATTATGGAAGTGGCCCCCCTCGCCGGGGCCAACCAGCAGGTGGTGCAGGCGCTGGATGATCTGCTGCGCAAGAAACTGCCGCGTAAAACACCGGTCACGGTGCTAATGGTGGCCAGTAAGTGCGTGGGTGACATGCTGGAAAACGGCCTCAGCCGCGATATGTGGAAAGGCGATATGGCCCCGCGCCTTAACGCCATT
>NZ_MUXB01000164.1:0-355 GCF_001994935.1 Herbaspirillum sp. VT-16-41 | reverse complement strand
TAGCGACTCGGGTTCGCGCGTTGCGTAGATTGGTGACGAATGCGGTGCGAGAGCCGCGACAGCCGTACATGAAGAGGAGGCGGCTGCCGCTCGCAGGGTCGCTGTGCTGTTTTTTTTTTCAAGCAGAAACTATTTCGATCTCGGCATGGTGATGGACTACTGGGGGCCGGAACGCCTGAACCACCATACCGAAGCCACCAGCATGCTGTTTGCCGCCCGTGAGTGCGCACGCATCATGCTGGAAGAGGGGATGGACGCGCTGATTGCCCGCCACGAATTACATGGCCGCGCCATGCTGGCGGGGATCCAGGGAATGGGGCTGGAGGTGTTTGGCGATATTCATCACAAGATGAAT
>NZ_MUXB01000197.1:0-1407 GCF_001994935.1 Herbaspirillum sp. VT-16-41 | reverse complement strand
ACGCTAGATAAGGTTATTCCTACAACCGAATAAATAGTGCCTGCTATCGGCCCGTATAAAATTCCTCCTGTGACACATACAAATACTACCGGGAGAAAGAATAATGGCCTTATTAAATGAAAACAAATAAATAATAACGGTGAAAGTAATCCTCCCATTTCGATAAACGCCATTACATAGTTCCCAATGTACTCCATAACTTTCCTCCTTTTGCCAGTTTCTAGCTGTTCTCCCTGAGAAAAGTACCCTGCACTTCAGATTTCTACCTTCTATTCATTTATATGACCTTAAATGCTATTTATGATAAGGTTCAACTAGCAAGACCTGACAAATAGAAAAACAAAAAGAAGTTTAAAATGATGAAGATTGGCATTCCAATTACCATTTGCTTATCAGGTTTAATGGATGATATGCGTCAATATGTAAATAAATTAAGATAAAGAACAAAAGCGGAAGCGTCCTTACAGGCTAAAAATGCGACGTCCTGTCGCAACGCCTGTACTCGCACGTCCTGTGCTTCGTAGCGACGTACGGACTGCTTCTTGCCATGCCAGGTGGTCCGATGTTGCCGCGCAAAGCGACGGTTTTAATTGGACATTCCACTTCCGTAGGAGATAAAGGAAACATGCCCCTTTATAGGGGTTTTATACTTCTTATCTTTTAAGAAAAAACGGCTCTACGTCAAGTGACGTTGGTACTGTATTTTAGTCGACTTTTAATATGTATTTGATTATCACACTCTAGGGAAGCTATGCTTCTCCGCTCAGACCTCTGTTGTTGTTTAATGATACGGCGACCACCGAGAGCCACTCACGCATGTAGTGGCCCATATAGACCTCAAGCACGCCACCTTTGGTAGTCAATTGCCCGCCCGGAACTTCCCATTCCGGCCACTTGTTGGGGGTGGATTGTTCCAAGACGCTACCGTTGTTCGCCAACGGCGCACGTAAGTTAAGATCGGAAGAGCACAATCCATGACGCAGCAAGGGACAGCAACACAAGCGCCTAGAAACCGAACATAGCGCCTGCCGGAACTGCAGGCAGGCTCGTCCATCATGCCGGCTAAAGTGAACCCGGTCGTGCCGGAAGTGGTGAACCAGGTGTGCTTCAAAGTCATCGGTAACGACACCACCGTAACCATGGCGTCCGAAGCGGGCCAGTTACAGTTGAACGTGATGGAGCCGGTGATTGGCCAGGCCATGTTTGAGTCCATCCACATTCTGACCAACGCCTGCTACAACCTGCTGGAAAAATGCGTCAGCGGTATCACGGCTAACAAGTCTGTGTGCGAAGGCTATGTCTATAACGCGATTGGTATTGTGACCTACCTCAACCCGTTTATTGGCCACCATAACGGTGACATCGTCGGCAAAAGCTGCGCCGAAACGGGCAAGAGTGTGCGCGAGG
>NZ_MUXB01000049.1:0-33541 GCF_001994935.1 Herbaspirillum sp. VT-16-41 | reverse complement strand
CCTCGCGAGTTCAGACGGGCTGCAGCATCAGTAACTTAACGATGTCTGAGTGTCCTGAATTGCGGGGGCAACTACAGCGATATATTTGTTTATATCCTTTAAAGATCTAGCATCGCTACACTGCTCACTTGAAACGGTCTTGAATCTCGCAAGAAATTTGCTGATATTTTTATAGCTAAATTGCTTTGCAATTCCTTGGGATCGCCTCGCACTGGAGAGCAACTTTGCTTCATTCAATTGCCTCAGTCTATTCACCGATATACCTAAGACTCTACCAGCCTCCTTTTCACTGATCCTATCAGCCAACACCCATCGAGCCCGCTCTAGCTGAAACGACGGTATGAGAACGAATTTGCGCTTTCCTCTAGGACGCTCAGCAGAATGTAATTTACCGCAGCGAATTAAATTCCCAATCGTCTTATTCGACACGTGCAACTGCTCGGCAAAGGACGTGATGTGCAAATACTTTTGAGGCTTCACTGATTGAGGTAGATTCCCAGATCCGTAGTGCCGCTTGTCCCATACTATCGGCTCATGCTTGGAAAAAAAATCCACAGTTTCTAACGAGACTTGGGAATTCGACCTTGCTGTAATTGATTTGAGAAAACTCTTCACGGCAGGTGACCGGACATAGGATTTTGGTTCGGCCGTCTTCAGGTCTGCGAAATCTAACAAGAAACTTCTGTAATTGGTGGGCCAGTCGTAGAGAATTTCTGCCGTTCGCAAGAGATGAAATCGACATTGCTGCAGATCCGGAAATTGAGGATTTCTCCTGCTTGGCTCATATTTTTTTATGTAGTGTCGGCCAAAGCCCCTTATGAAGTAGCATGCATCATCGAAATTGTCTGAACCGGTGACGGCCCGAAGGGGGAGTAGATTTAGCTCCGGTTCTCCGCAGCCAAGAGCAATCAGCTCGCGCCACAGCGTAAGCTCCTTTATGTCAGCAAAAACGCTACGTTGCGATTCCAATTCGGCATCGCAGTCGCAGCGCATTAATTTTTTACGGGCCCAGTCGATTTGCTCACCGCAGTCTTCGCAATTTGATCTCAGCTCGGTCTCATGAATACGGCAGACTGTGCAATAAAGATATTCCCATTCAGTACGCCAGTATCCGTCACTGCGCAGACATTCTGGACAGTACCGGGCTTCCGTGACGTTCTTGTGCCTAGGCATTGCCGAAGCCAGGCGATGAAATGCGTCGCTACCTAATAGTCTCTTAAGCCACGCTGGTTGAATTCCAATATCCTTTCCTCCCGCTACCTGATGGTAGAAGCTAGCAAAGCCTGGAACCGCTGAGAGCATGCGTATGCTGTCGTAGTTGTTGCCCTCAGCGAGTCTGTGAAGATAGCTTCTAACGCTCTCTCCCTCTCCAAGGGATGGCTGATAAGGAAATAATCTCTTCACGACCGCCTCCCTATGGACGCTCTGGTTTTAGGAGCTGATATCTCAAAAGGCTCGCCGGCCTTATTCAGTAAACGAAGTGTGCAGCCCTCAGAAAACGGATTGAGCTCTGTCGGTGCTTCCCTCCATATATCGCGAGTGAAGACACGCTTCAGTAGATTGATACTTGGATCTTGGCGATCATCCAGCATTTTCAGCTCATAGACGCCGAGAACTAATTTGCGAACATTGGCTATAAGTCCATTCGAAGCAAAAAATATTCGCTTCGCGATATCCGGTTCCGCATATCCACATCGAAGCGAAGGCGGCAAAGCTAAATCGAACTCATTAAGGACCATCTGAAACTCTTCAAATGCAAGAGCAGAATTTATCGAGAAGGGAAGTAACTGAAGGTGTGTCGAGAACCGACGACGTAGTTGCTCATTGATTCTTAAAATCTGTGCACTCCGCGGAAGCCCCATGAGGACGCATGGGATTTCGCATTCATCGATAAAGCCCTTCAACCAGTCGGCCACTGACTGAAGCGAATTGCTATGCCCGTTGTCGATAAAATGCTGAAACTCATCGAATATGATCATTCTTACTTTCGAACACTTAGCCAAATGAAGCGCTCGGGCCCGCTTGGCAGTGGTGGTGCCGCGATCTGGGATTGGATCTTGTAGAGCAACCAGCAGACTTTCGGCCAGGGATTTGATAGATGGCGATGCGGGAGTCTGCACACAAACAATAGGGCGAAGAAGGTGGTCACCATCCACGCCTGCCGGATACAAGGACTGCAAATGCTTCGCTACCCATGTTTTACCGGTGCCTGACTCACCAAGCAGGAGTGAATGCTTGGGACTAGCACCTGCGGCAGACATTTTGAGTGTCAGGTGAAGATGGCTCACTGCCTCGACGAAGCCAGCGTGATGAACCACGATCGATTCAAAAGATTGAATATCTTCAATGACGTCGGAGCTCATTTTTTCTTTCCCGGCGGCATTTTCGACATCAATACGGAAGATGTTTTGAGACGCCCTAAAGATTTGACGGATGCGGCACTGGCCAAGGGATCTTCGATACCTCTGCTTTCACTGGGGAGCTGGGTAGCAACCTGTCTTGGCAAAGACGGAATCCCGATTTGATGGCCACGTTGGCGCTCCCGTTGCCGCTTGCTGTTCTGCAGATCAAAGACAATTTGTCGAATTTCTGCTTTTGCTTTCGTTATCGAGGCAATGTTGACGCTCTCGTTTTCCACCTTTCGCACATGCTTACATATCATGCGGTGCTGCTGGAGCGATAAGTGTTCGACGTAGTCACCGTCCAATGCTGGCACTGGAATAGCTTCCTTAGTGATTGGATCGATGACGTGAACATAGGAAATGTCTCCGCTGTAGTAACGTACTTCGACGCGCGCAGTAGGTCCCATCTGGCGGCGAGCTCTCAATAACTCATCGGAGTTATAGCGCAAGTTATGTAATTCCACACCAGCGCGAGACAGCGTACGCTCTACCGTGCGGCCAAGAGCAATATCGAGCCGTTGAGGAGAGATTGGTAGTGTTGGAGCGAACGACTCGACACCTCTCATCCATTTCTTGTATGGCGTGGTTGCTATCCCTCTGTGTAATGACTGAGCGTAGACATCTACAATCCAGCGGTATAGGATCGACCGCAGGATATTTAGAGGGATGACCGCTTGAGCTTGAGAGTCGTAGTCTTCACGGTGAAACCATCTGGCGAAGCTCGTGCCAGGCATTCCATGTGCAAACTTGTAGTTGATTGTCTTCAGAAATCGCTCTATAGCTCCTTTGTAATACGGCGCACGCCGCGGGCAGAACGTCAAAGTCATTCCCGTCTCAAAGGCCAGCCTTTCCAGTTCTAAAGAGTGGAATTCCAAACCATTGTCGCAAACAAGCTCTGTTATCGCCCCATAGCATGGCCAAGTATTGTCGATATCAGGATGATCTGATTTCAAATCGGCCTTGGGTAAAATCGCATGGCGCAGACAAGCGAATACCGCTTCTATCGATGGTCCATCAAATCCAATATGAACGCCTAATACCATCCTTGAGAACTTATCGATGGCGACAGTCAGGGTAGGCCGGCCCATCGGTAGATGATTCTTGTCACAGATCACAAACAGATCGAGTGGCGTGTGGTCGATCTCTACTCTCTCCAGAATTCTGCTGGCTTGCGGGCCCTTGCCCGTGGTGCGAAATCGCATGTTCGCGTTGGCCAAACCATGTCTGGAGACCGCGGTCTCATATTTATCCAAGCTTCTAACGGCTCGAGTAAAGGTTGAGCGACTCGGCAGACTGAGCTTATTTTTCATTTCACGAAGCCTGTTTGCAGCTGCAACCAAGTGGGCGAGATGGGAAAATGCTTCCTCTATCGAATTTCGTTGCTCGGTCAGATACACCTGTTCGATTGCTTCCTGGACGAGAACCTGTACTTCCGGATTTAGGCGGCTACCTGCTGTGCCACGAAGATGATGTTTACTTATCAAAGATCTTGATTCGCGTCGCGCTGATATCAGCTGACGCCTCCACCGATACACTGTGATGGTGCTAGGAGGTTTTGGATCGTTGATCTGCTCAGCGCAAAGTGAAATCAGCGGCTTGAGGACGGATGGAGTGGAAGGGATTGCCCCAAATTGCTCCACAAAGTCGAGATATTTTTTTCGACGAATCGCTTCAGCTTGTACAGTCTCTGGAAAAGTACAAAGTGCTCTCATTGAAGATATCTCTTGAGTCGCGGCAGTCTTGTGTCTTTCAACAAAGACCAGGCGACGATCAACATACAGTTTTAGCAGCGCATCTTTCGTATCGAAATACGAAGAACCATCTTCCCTTTCCACAAGCAAGCGATCTTCATCGACAATCCGTACGATTCCATGAAGCTGTCCATCTAAATGGAATTGCACACCTACGTTAAAAGTAAATTGTTGCATTTGGCAGCTCCTCATTTTTCGTAGAAATCGGCGTATCCTCGGAAATGACTTGGAGCAAGTCCAATTCGATTTCCCCGAGATCCAGTAGCTGCCAGATCGCGCGTTCACCTAGTAGCTTTTTTGCATTTCCAAAGGTCAAATCTTCTATCTGAGACAAACATCTCAGATACGCCTGTGCCTCTTCAGATGAAAGCCGTGGAGTGCGATTGCTATTGAGCTGCTTCAAATTTTCAGACAGCGGCTTCCGTCGAATTTGGCGGTCGTCGAGAATCAGGAGTTGGGCTCCCTGGGATAGCAATTGCAACCGGATGATCTCTAATCGCTTTTGCTCCTCGGGGTTCTGCAATTTTTCCCAAGGTTTGACCTCAATTAACTTCGTACATCCACCCCGGAATGTCACTTCGAAGTCGGCCGTGTATCGCCTCATCCGACCAGAGTGGAAGTACCAGAACGACGGCGGCTGCTCTCTGAAGCCGGTAATTCCAGGAGAGAATTCAAAGAGAAGGATTGCGTCACGCTCGAGCAGACTCTCCCAGTGAACCATTCGCTCGTTTTTTAAAGAAGGCGACTTTCCTCTGAATAATCCGGAGAAGTTTTTAGTCGGCTGCCTAGCGCGCGCGCCACGTGCAACTTCAGCAGGCGTGACGGTGCAGCGCGGCCGCTCGGGAGCGACCGCGATTTGCGGTTTTTTGGACATGTCTATCCCTTTGCGCTGCTAGTAATGGACGTGAAATCACGCCAAACTAGGAGCGCTAGTCTGTACTATAGATTTTGGGGGGCTTGACCGGTCGGGAAGAGTTGACGATACTGATATTGCGAATCGGGTGTAACGTCAGTTACTTCCGCGAACGGGGCAAGGTGTAACAACTTTGTCCCGTTTTGTTTTTACATTCTGATCTCCTTCTTCAGTGAGCACTGTTCAGAACTTCAAGATTTCTTGAATGGCTCGCACCTGAGCAGGCTTGAGCTGCCCAATATGGTCAACAAGCGTATGCACCAGGTCATATTCATCTGGTTCTGCATTCATCGGGATTTCAATTTTTCGACGTGACCGATCTGCAGCTCGTTGCAACGATGCCGCTTCTTCTTCATTTAAGCTGAGTGCCGTCTTCACCTTCTGGACCAAGGTCGCCGGCGGCGATCCTTTGCGACCACTCTCAAGCCCGCTCAAATAGGACTGATCCAAGTTGAGCAAACTCGCTAACTGTTTTTGGTGCATACGCCGATTTCTGCGTAGATCCTTTAGGACCAATCCCAGAGGTGTCACGGCCAATCCAAGAAATATGAGAGAGCTTGATTTTACGCCAGAATACAACGTGGAAATAGGAACAAAACTGAACAAAATCAAATACTTAGTTGACTTTCGTTAGCCTATCTTTTGGCCAAACCGAACCAGTTAGCTGCCTCGAATCAAGGCGTTACATTTGAGACGCAAGATCGCATGACAAAAAAAGAGAGCCATGTCGGCTCTCTTTTTTCATTTACTATGACTATTCGTTTTCACGGGAGTGACGATTTTTTCACTTACTGTGACTCCCTACATGTTTTTCTTAGGTTATACGTTCCTCTACAGCTGTCGGATGACACAGTTAGTGAAACTCTCGGCCTTGATATATAAGGTCTTTTTTGCTAACTGCGACACGCTGCATTTTGGCCGTGCCGTAGAAAGTGAAAACTACTGACCGTCATGCCACATAAAATGAAAATTCATCGGAACAGAAATAGTGTGGCGATGCTTCTCTCGTTTGCATGCTGGTACCGGTTATTTGGAATTATTCGACGCTGGTACATCAGAGACCATATCTCCATCCGGGAAATCGCCCGACGCCTGATCGGTACGAAAACGGGCACACTGGCACCCCATAGCAACAATTAAACCTGTGGGCTGTTGTGTCAAACCATATTTCGAGTGATACCCCGCGCTATACCCTCCATTCTCTCGGCACGTTTCCATCCTGTCTGCATGCAAGACTGCCATATTCGATCAATGACAAAGCCGATTGGAAAATCGGAATAACCGCAGCAAAACCGCCTTAATCAATCCAAACCAGCTTATTTCCCATTTACTGTTAGCGTAATCCATGCGATCATCGCCAAGCTGCCCTAACTCCCACTTTTGATGGAAACCCATGTCATGCCAGATCGCTGGTTGTCGGTCGAAGAGATCTCCGAGTACCTCGGCGTGAGCAAGGACACCGTTTATGCCTGGATCGGCAAACGGAACATGCCTGCTCACCGAATCGGTCGACTTTGGAAGTTCAAGTCAGAGGAAGTCGATGAATGGGTGCGCTCTGGTGGCGCAGCAGAAAACGAAGGTCGACGCAAAGAATGATTGGCTTGCTATCGACGAGTTTCGATTGCCTCATCCTGTGGTCGAAACAATATGAGGATCGTTAAGATGAAAAAAATTTCTTGTGTCGATTTGTTCTGCGGGGCGGGCGGGCTAACGCATGGCTTCGTGCTCGAAGGCGTTCCGGTCGTTGCTGGCATCGACATGGACCCCGCCTGCCGCTTTCCTTATGAGGCCAACAACAGCGCCAAGTTTGTAGAGCGAGACATCAGCAAGGTCACCACGGCCGAGTTGAATGCGTTGTTCGACGATGCCGACTTGAAGATTCTTGCAGGGTGCGCGCCTTGCCAGCCTTTTTCTACCTATGCGCAACGCTACGAGCTCAATGGTAAGGACGGGAAATGGGGGCTGTTGTACGAGTTCGCTCGTCTGGCCAAGGGCACCCGGCCAGATGTCATCACGATGGAGAACGTCCCGACCGTTGCCAAGCACGAGGTGTTTCATGACTTCGTCGATACGCTGAAGCGACTCGGTTACAACGTCTGGTTCGATGTCGTCGATAGCTCCCAATACGGCGTGCCACAGACTCGCCGACGCATGGTGCTGCTGGCATCCCGGCACGGTGAGATCAAGATGATCAAGCCCACGCTCGAGAAGCCCAAGACCGTGAGGCAGGCGATTGGCCGCCTGCGTGCGTTGAACGCTGGCGAAGCAGCACCGAGAGACAAGCTGCACGTCTCATCCACGCTGTCAGAGAAGAATCTCAAGCGCATCAAGGTTTCAAAGCCTGGCGGTACGTGGCGTGACTGGCCGGAGCATCTCGTCGCCGATTGCCATCGAGCAGAAAGCGGCAGGACTTATCCGGGCGTCTATGGCCGCATGGAGTGGGACAAGCCTGCACCCACCATGACGACTCAGTGCTACGGATTTGGGAACGGCCGGTTCGGGCACCCTGAGCAGGATCGTGCGATCACCTTGAGAGAAGCCGCAATCATCCAGAGCTTCCCGCGTGACTACGCGTTCATTCCCGATGACGGTGAGGTCAGCTTCAAGGTTCTCGGACGCCTCATTGGCAATGCCGTTCCTGTTGACTTGGGTCGCGCGATTGCGCGCAGCATCAACGAGCACTTGGCATCGACCAAATCCAGATGATCTGACGAGACTCGATCGATGCCACGCGTTCAGCCCTCATCTCCAGAAGCCAGTCGTCGAATGGCGAAAGTCCGGCAAAAAGGAACCAGTGCTGAGATCGCATTGCGTCGAGAGCTGTTCCGGAGGGGCCTGCGCTACCGAGTCGATTTCGAGGTACTGAAGAAACCTCGTCGGGTCGCGGACATCGCTTTTCCGGGGAGGATGATTGCCATCTTCATCGATGGTTGCTTCTGGCATGGGTGCCCGGAACACGCCACATGGCCGAAGCAGAACTCGGATTTCTGGCGGCAAAAGATCGAGACGAACCGCGCCAGAGACGCCGACACGAACGAACGGCTTCGGAGCATCGGGTGGACGGTACTGCGATTCTGGGAGCACGAGCCGCCGACTGATGCAGCCGACATCGTCGTCCAGACGGTCGCCATGGGCAGATCGAAGCGTAGCGCTTCGTCACCTGGTCCGCATAAGAAGAACTGAACGGGAAGATCGCAGACCTCATGGAAATCGCAACCGAGAAGCAGAACCAGACCTATCGCACCCGTCCAGAGCCGGGGCAACTGGTCGAGGTCAGGCGACGCCAATGGGTCGTTGCCGAAGTCATCTCATCAAAACTGACATCGCTGTCTGCACAGCAGAATGCCGTCACTCTCTCCTCTATTGATGAGGACGGGCTGGGTGAAGAGCTCGAAGTCATCTGGGAGATCGAGCCCGGTGCGCAAGTCATCGAACGCGCGGGCCTGCCTTCGATTACCGGCCAGGATGACTCCGACACTCTCGAGGCGTTTCTTGATGCAGTGCGCTGGGGTGCCGCCACCAACGCGGACAGAGGCTTTCTGCAAGCGCCGTTTCGCAGTGGCGTCAGCATCGAGGACTTCCAGCTCGATCCCTTGGTGCGCGCCATCGACATGGCCCGCGTCAATCTGCTCATCGCCGACGACGTCGGCTTGGGTAAGACCATTGAGGCTGGCCTCGTCATCCAGGAGATGTTGCTGCGGCACCGTGCCCGCACCATCCTGATCGTCTGCCCCGCTTCTCTGCAGGAGAAGTGGCGTGTCGAGATGCTGGAAAAATTCGGCCTTGATTTCAGGGTCGTCGACACGGCCTACATCAAGCAGTTGCGTCGAGAGCGCGGCATCCACGCCAATCCGTGGACTTCGCATCCGCGCCTGATCGCCTCCATGGACTGGGTCAAGAGCGGCGAAGGACTGCGTGCCATGCGCGACGTTCTGCCAGCGCACACCAGCTATCCACGCAAATTCGACATGCTCGTCGTCGACGAAGCGCACAACATCGCTCCCGCTGCCGGTGCGAACTACGCGCTGGAAAGCCAGCGGACGCGCTTCATTCGCTCCATCAGCCCGCATTTCCAGCATCGCCTGTTCCTCACCGCAACCCCGCACAACGGCTACACGGAATCCTTCACCTCTCTGCTTGAGTTGCTGGACGACCAACGCTTTGCCAGAAACATCCTGCCTGATGAAAAGCAGTTGAGTCAGGTGATGATCCGTCGCCTCAAGAGCGACCTGGTCGATGCCGGAGGCAAGCCGCTCTATGCGCAGCGCAAGCTGCAAGCATTGCTCGCCTCGTACTCCGCACAAGAGCGCGCCATTCACCAGAAGCTGAACGACTATTGTGCGAGCCGGGAACAGGACGCAGAGAAAGCAGGCAATGCTTTCGGCACGTCGTTCGTCAACCAACTGCTCAAGAAACGGCTCTTTTCCTCCCCTGCCGCCTTCGCGTCCACCCTCGAGAAGCATATTGCCAGTCTGGCCAATGGCCACCAGCGCAAGGACAAGGACGCAATGGCGGACCGCATTTTGCGCAAAGCCATCCAGCGGGTCAATGAAGACTACGCCAACGACCAGGAGGTCGAAAACGCCCAGTCCGAGGCCGTCGAAGAGGCTTCACGACGTGCGCAGCCGCTGACGGCAGAACAGCAACAAATGCTGAACGAACTGCGGTTGTGGGCACAGACTGCCAAGAACCAGGTCGACGCCAAAGCCAAGGCTGTCCTCGACTGGCTCAGGGCCAACCTCAAGACCGAGGGGCAGTGGAATGATCGTCGGGTCATCTTGTTCACCGAATATCGCACCACGCACCAGTGGATGCACGAGATCCTGGCCAGCCACGACTTCGGTGGCGATCGACTGGCCATCCTTCACGGTGGCATGGCGCAGGACGAGCGCGAGAAAGTCAAAGCGGCCTTCCAGACCTCGCCCAAGGATTCAGCGGTGCGCATCCTGCTGGCCACCGATGCCGCATCCGAAGGTATCGACTTGCAGAACCACTGTAATTGCCTCATCCATCTGGAGATCCCTTACAACCCCAATGTGATGGAGCAGCGCAACGGCCGTATCGACCGGCATGGTCAGCGCCAGAAGGAAGTGTTGATCTGGCATCCCGTCGATGGCGGCGAACATGGCAAGGCAACCATTGGCGGCCACGGCGATGACATCATCCGGGCACTGCGCAAGCTCGAATCCATGCGGGCGGACATGGGCAGCGTCAACCCGGTCATCGCGCCACAGATGTCGGGGCTGATCGAAGGCTCGCTCAAAGACCTCGACACCCACCTTGCTGAAGCCAAGATCGCCAAGGCCAGACGCTTCGTGCGCGCCGAGCGCGAACTCAAAGACCGCGTCGCCAAGCTGCACGAACGGCTGCTGACCACGCAGCAGGACTTTCATCTCACGCCAGAGCACATCTTCATGGCGGTGAAGACGGGCCTCAAGTTGGCAGGCCGCCCGCCGCTCGAACCCTTTGCCTTGGCCGATGCTCCGGCGGGCACCGTATTCAAGATGCCCGCACTGTCGGGCTCGTGGGCGCGCTGCCTCGAAGGCTTACGTCACCCCCACACCCTGCAGATTCGACCCATCACATTCGATCACGCCGTCGCCACCGGTCGTGACGACGTGGTGCTGGTTCACCTCAACCACCGATTGGTGCAGATGTGCCTGCGCTTGCTGCGCGCCGAGGTCTGGGCACAAGACGACGTGAAGAAGCTGCATCGCGTCACCGTGCGTTCGGTGCCGGACGCACTGATCGACGGCCCTGCCGTGGTCGTGATTTCGCGGCTGGTCGTCACTGGCGGCAACCATCATCGCCTTCACGAAGAACTGACCGTGGCCGGAGGTTATCTGGGCGACAAATCGTTCCGGCGAGAGGACAGCGTCACCAAAGTCCAGCAATGGCTGGATCAGGCCAAGCCACTGACGGCTACAGACTCTCTGTTCGATGCCATCCGTGTGCGCTTTGATCGCGCGCAGAGCGCCATCCTGCAATCGGTCGATGCCCGTTCGAAAGACCGACTCAAGTTCCTGACCAACACCCTTCAGTCCCGCAAGCAGCAGGAAGTGGCCGACATCGGCACAGTGCTTGATGAACTGGAAAAAGCCATTCAAGCCGAGCTGAAAAAAGATCAGCAACCGGCGCAGCTCTCCCTGTTCTCGGAAGACGAGCGAACACAGCTCAGGCGCGACACCGCCGCACTGGAAGCACGTCTTGCCCGCATTCCAGCCGAGCGCCAGCAGGAGGCCGAGGCCATCGAAACCCGTTACGCCAAACTCAATGACCGTACCTTCCCGGTCGCTGTCATCTTTCTGATGCCTGAATCCGCCGTTCAGGGAGGTGCCGCATGAGTGCTTCCAGCGTGCATGATGATTGGCTGTCATTGATCGAGATCTCCGGCCCTTTCCTCGCCGTTCCCGTTCTGAAAGAAGCCTTCCCACAAGGGCTGGAAGAACTCAATGCCACCAAGCGCAAACGTCTGCGCCAAGCCTACGAGGAATGGCGCGAAGCGTTGGAGCTGGAAGATGCACAGTTCCCCGAGTTGCATGCGGCATGGATCGACGAAGTTCTGTCGCGCGGTCTCGAACTCGATGAAGACGGCAAAGGCGATGTCCTCAAGCTTACCGACTGGTGTGCCGCAAACCTTCAAGCCAGCTTGCCCGAACACGGCGTGACGCTGTCGCCCGCTCTTGCCGTGATCAATGAGCAGCGCGCCAACAAACCGCTGCTGCTGATCCAGACCTATGCGCAGGATGTCGATCTCGATGCCACCCTGAAGCAAGACGGCTGGGCCGCTACACCCGCCGATCGCATGGTGCAATTGTGCCGCTCACTGGGTTGCAGACTCGGGCTGGTGACCAACGGCGAGCGCTGGATGCTGGTGGATGCCCCGATCGGTGCCGTCAGCACCTTTGCCAGCTGGTATGCCCGCATTTGGAGCCAAGAGCCCATCACTCTACAGGCCTTCGTGCATCTGCTCGGCATTCGTCGCTTCTTTGTCGATGAATCCGAACAACTGCCCGCACTGTTCGATCGCTCCCTGAAGTTCCAGGACGAAGTCACCGACGCCCTTGGTGAGCAAGTGCGTCGCGCCGTCGAAGTTTTGATCCAGACCCTCGACAAGGCAGACCAGGATCGCAACCGAGAGCTGCTGCACGACGTCAAGGAACCCGAGCTGTACGAGGCCGCGCTCACGGTGATGATGCGCTTGGTGTTCTTGCTCTCCGCCGAAGAGCGCGGCCTGCTCCTGATGGGCGACGAACGCTACGAGGCCAACTACGCACTCTCGACCTTGCGCATGCAGTTACGCAAGGAGTCCGAAGAGATCCTTGAGCGTCGCGGGGACGCGTGGTCGCGTCTGCTGGCGATCTTCCGCGCCGTGTTCGGCGGCATCGAGCACGAAAACCTGCGCCTGCCAGCCTTAGGCGGTTCACTGTTCGATCCCGACCGTTTCCCCTTCCTCGAAGGTCGGGCCAAAGGCTCCAACTGGCGCAGCGATGCAACCAAGCCGCTGCCCATCGACAACCGCACCGTGCTGCTGTTGCTGGAGGCCATCCAGCAATTCCAAGGCCGCACGCTGTCCTATCGCGCGCTGGACGTCGAACAGATCGGCTATGTGTACGAGGGTCTGCTCGAACGCACCGTCAAGCGCACCGACGAAGTCACGTTGGAACTGGATGCCACCAAGAGCGCGAAGACGCCATGGATCAAATTGGCCGAGCTGGATTCGGCGCGCTTGGATGGTGCTGTACGACTGGCCGAGTTGCTGCAAGAACGCTCCGGCAGTTCGGCCAGCCGGGTGCGCAATGATCTGGCCAAGCCCGTCGACGACACCTTGGCCGATCGACTGCTGACCGCTTGCCAAGGCGACACAAAACTCCGCGATCGCGTCAAGCCCTACGCCCATCTGCTGCGCACCGATCCATGGGGCTATCCGCTGGTGTATCCCGCTGGTGCCTTCATCGTCACCACCGGCTCCGACCGGCGCGAAACCGGCACCCACTACACCCCGAAATCGCTGACCGAAGCGATCGTTGCCGAGACCCTCACGCCTGTGGCCTATGTAGGCCCGGCAGAAGGAACGCCGCGTGATCGCTGGGCACTGAAATCTCCTGCCGAACTGCTCGACCTCAAGATCTGCGACCCAGCCATGGGCTCGGGCGCCTTCCTGGTGCAGGCCTGCCGCTGGCTGTCGGATCGCCTCGTCGAGGCATGGTCACTGGTCGAGGCTACGGGCAAAACCCTGAGCATGGATGGTGAGGTTCTGGAAGCAGGAGCAGCCAAGGAACCGTTGCCTCGCGACGGCGAAGCGCGCACGGTGATCGCGCGCCGCCTCATCGCCGAGCGCTGTCTGTACGGCGTCGATTTGAACCCGCTCGCAGTCGAACTGGCAAAGCTATCCATTTGGCTAGTGACGCTGGCCAAAGGGCGTCCGTTTGGCTTCCTCGACCACAACCTGCGCTGCGGCGACAGCCTGCTCGGCATCCATCGGCTGGATCAGCTCACACAACTTTCGATGATCCCCTCCAGTCAAGGGCAGCTACGCCTGTTCGGACAGAACATTGAGCGTGCCGTGCGCGAGGCCATCGAACTGCGGAGACGTCTGCGCGAAACGCCCATCCGCGACATCCGTGACGTGGAAGCCATGGCGCATCTGGATGCAGATGCGCGCCGCAGGCTTGAAGTGCCGGAGTGCATCGCCAATGCGTTCATCGGTGAAGTTTTAGCGTTGGGGGGCAACGCAGGTGAGTTTGACAATGCGGTTGCATCCTTGGCAATTCAAGCTGGACAAGCAATTGTTTCCGATGGGAACGGTTTGCAGTCCATCGTTCAACGCGCATGCGATGCTCTGAGTGTCGATCTGCCTGCAGGGCGATCGGCTCGCCGACCATTCCACTGGCCGCTAGAGTTTCCAGAGGTTTTCGACAGACAAGAACCGGGCTTCGACTCCATGATCGGCAACCCACCGTTCCTTGGCGGACGTCGAATGCGCGCAATTCTCGGAGATTGCTACCTCGGCTATCTCACAGGCGCTCTGACTGTGAACGGTAGTGCAAATGCAAACCTTTGCGCCTACTTCTTTCTGCGAGCCACCCAACTGTTCAAGCATTGTGGAACGTGGGGGCTTATCGCAACCAGTGCCATCTCCGAAGGCGACAGCCGACGAACGGGGCTGAATCGAATAATTGATGCAGGGAACAAAATCTATCAGGCAATTCCATTGATGGAGTGGCCCGGAAATGCAGCTGTCACGATCGCATTGGTATGGACTTATGGCGGAGATTGGGCTGGGAGAGTTCAGCTAGATGGTGTGGCGGCCTCAAGCATTAACGCCAGCTTGGCTGAAGACGTGTCGGCTTCTTGGGAGCCTGCTGATTTGGCCCAAAACAGAGGTCGGGCCTTCCAAGGATCGAACATCCTTGGGAAGGGTTTTGTCCTTGAACAGGAGGAGGCAGACGCGCTGTTAAGCAAGGAACCGAAATCTGGAGAAATAATTCGGAAATTCCTTCGGGGAGAGGATTTTGTCGATAGCGCAACACAAGAAGCAAAGAAGCTCATTATTGACTTCGGTGGAATGCCTCTCTCGAAGGATACGGTGCCACTAAACTACTCCGGTTCAGTAGCAGAAGATTACAGCGAGTGCCTATCACGCATCATTGAGAAAGTGAAGCCAGAGCGTGTGCTCCAAAAACGGAAACCCTATCGAGAAAGGTGGTGGCAGTATGCGGAAAGATGTACCAGCCTCTACTCTGCTATATCAGACTTGTCGAGGGTGATATTTCAACCATCTCCATCAAAGCATCTTGCATTTTGCTTCGTGGATGCCGATCAAGTATTTTCAGGCCCACATACCGTCATTGCAGCAGATGACTTCTGTACTTTAGGGATTTTGATTTCTTCTGTGCACGCCGAGTGGTGTTGGGCTTTCTGCTCAACCATGCCTAGTGGCAGTCGTCGCTACAACCCCTCCGATTTCCTGAAATTCCCCTTTCCGGAAAGCTCTGATCAGATTGCAAGGGTCGCTGAGGCTTTCGACACACAGCGCTGTGAATTCATGCGCGAGCGCTCAATCGGGATTGGCGCTTTCATGAATATGTTGCATGACGAAAATTGTGCTGACTCGAGGATTTTTGACTTTAGGTCAGCGCTAAAGGAGCTAGATAGCGCAATCTTCGATTCGTATGGTTGGCCTGACCTAGAGATTGATTATCAGTTTCGTGTCGTCGGAAAAAGTAAGCGACATGGTTTGGAGCCGAATCTCGCCAAAGAAGTAATGAGTAGGTTAAAGGCTTTGAATATTGCCTATTCAACAGATGGGTCATCAGTCGAGACACCTCGAAGAAAATCGCCAACGGTTTTGGATCACGTGGCGACGCAAAGCCCGGCGGCGAATAAAACCGCCGATCTATTCAGTGACGGCAATGACTCTGGGGGGTATAGATGAGCATCTCGCACCGAATAGCAGTTGGCCTGAATGTACTTGACCATCTCGGGTTCAACCTCTACAGAAACAGCGCTGCCGTTCTGATCGAAGAGGTGGCCAACGCATGGGCCTCCAATGCGTCTGGCTGTAGATCACGCCGCCCCCATATTGATCACGCAGAGGAATGACATGGAACAGAATGAGCAGATGAATCTCATCGATGCGTTTAGCGCAGAGCAAAAAGATGAAGCAGAGGCGCAGATTTCCCTTCGGCAAAAGGAAACTGACTTTGACATTCGCGAGTACCCCGTAGAAGTCATTGTCAAAAAATTCACCGACAAGATCGAAGGTGATAGAGCTGAGATATTTGTCCCTGATTACCAGCGCGACCTGGTGTGGAGTGAGGCTCAACAATCTCGATTCATCGAGTCGATTTTGTTGAATTTGCCGATCCCTTATTTGTACGTAGCGGATATAACTTCGGGAGAGGACGCTGGCCGACTTGAGATCGTCGACGGCTCGCAAAGAATAAGAACCCTGGTGCGCTTCATGGGTAACGAACTGAAGCTCGATCGGCTTGAAATACTGGACAAGCTGATCGGTTTTCGTTTCAAAGATCTTCCCCTGCCCAGACAGCTTCGCTTCGGCCGCAAAACCCTTCGCATGATCGAACTCATCGAAGTTGATGAGGAGGCAAGACGGCAACTTTTTGATCGACTGAACAGTGGCGGATCAAAACTGGAAGATATGGAAAAACGAATGGGGTCTCGCGACGGTCAATTCCTGACGTTCATCAGGCGCCTGTCCGACATTCAGGAATTCAAAGACCTGTGCCCGATAAGCGACGCTCGCGTAAAGCGCCGCGAATATCCAGAACTCGTGCTGCGATTTTTCGCCTACCGGGATCAATATGAGAATTTTGACCGCCGCGTAGACGAGTTCCTGGACAATTACCTCGACGACAAGAATCAAAATGGCTTTGACAGCGCCACCTTCGAGAGCAGCTTCATGGGGATGCTTTCATTTGTTCGTCAGCACTTCCCCTATCAATTTCGTAAGAATGCAAATAACTCGTCGGTGCCTCGCATAAGGTTTGAGGCGATTGCCATTGGCGTTGCACTTGCCCTCGCTGAAAACCCGAATATTCAGCCCGGCAATATGGATTGGCTGGAAAGCGAAATGTTCCGCTATTTGACTCGGTCCGACGCAAGCAATTCGCGCCCTCGGGTAATCAATCGAATTCATTTTGTTAGAGATAGCTTGCTTGGCCGAGAGATCGCATGGGCCAATGGGGTCGAACCAACGGTATGACCACATCAATCCCAGCAATGGTTGGCGCAGAGGAGACTTATAACTCTCGCTGCCGTGAGATCGAGCGCTTCTTCGAAATGCTGCAGTTCATGAGAGACAACCGGGATTCAAGGTTGTGCGGCGAGCCATTAGATGGGGAGCATTCGAACACCTATGTTGTTGGCAGGGACCTCGAGAAGACACTGCGAGCTTCCGCCTATTTGATGCTGTACAACTTGGTGGAAGCGACGATGACAAATGCGATAGATGCCATACACCAACACATCGCGGATGAGCAGGTCGGCTTTGATGAGCTCAAAGAGGATGTGAGAAAAATTGCCATCAAGGGTCTTCGCAAAGCGGTGTCGTCGGATACGCCATCTGAATTGCTCAATGCGACCATACCGATATCCAGCGCGCTGATCTGGCTCGG
Organism: Herbaspirillum sp. VT-16-41; assembly: GCF_001994935.1. Classification (NCBI taxonomy): domain Bacteria; kingdom Pseudomonadati; phylum Pseudomonadota; class Betaproteobacteria; order Burkholderiales; family Oxalobacteraceae; genus Herbaspirillum; species Herbaspirillum sp. VT-16-41. Next base: position 16,335 of record NZ_MUXB01000049.1, on the reverse strand, counting down.
CTTTGATAAAAAAGACCTGTTTTCCGGCAATCTGGATGGTCGCCTGATCAAAGACAAGGCAAAAGAGTACGGATTCCAGCTTGCCGATCATGACAAAGCGGCTTCGCGTGATGGCGTCAGGCTTCTCAACGTCAAGACAAAACGAAATGAATTGGCTCACGGCGGAATTTCATTTGAGGATTGCGGCCAAGACACTTCCGTAGATGAGCTTGTTGCCATTTTCGATGAAATCAAAATATTCATCAAAGCCGTACTGGATGGCGTCTCTGAATACTTGTCAACTAGAGGGTATCTACATCTTGCAACTATCGGTGCGAGATAGCACTTCTTGAGGGTGGATGGTCGGTGATCAAAACAGTTCAATTCGAAAACATTTCCACTGCGGATCTAGTGGTCGATGCCATTTATGAAAGCAGTTCGGACGGCCAACTGTCCGGAGAGCCCATTTCTAAGCTATTGCCCGGTTCTGGAAACATGGGCGGTTTTCGTGTATCGGGCCGAGGTGGCCGCAAGAACTGGGTGGTGCTTTTCACAACAGGTGAGGATCGAGACTGGCCAGATTCGTTGGATTTGAACACTGGCAAGTTCATATATTTTGGTGACAACAAAACCCCAGGCCACGAACTGCATGACACCCGAGCGGGTGGCAACAAAGTGCTGCGGCACGCCTTTGCGATGCTGCACGATGATGTATCACCTCGCGTAGATGTCTCACCCTTTTTCATTTTCAAGAAACATCAAATCAAGAATAGAGTTCGTTCAGTTCAGTTCAAAGGCTTGGCCGTTCCTGGGTTCCCAGGTCTGTCGGCAACAGAAGATTTGGTGGCAGTTTGGAAATCCACTGATGGGCAGCGTTTTCAGAACTATCGTTCAACGTTCACGATTTTGGATGCACCCGTCGTTTCGAGGGCCTGGGTCGCAGACTTGGCCGCTGGCAATGCAAACACAACCAATGCCCCCAAAGCCTGGCAGGACTGGGTGACGACAGGCATCTATAACCCACTGGTTGCTGAACCAACGACCGTAATCCGATCGGTTGAACAACAAACACCCAATACGCCATTGAAGGCGTCGATTTTGGAATGTGTTTGGACACATTTCCAAGATACACCGATTGCTTTTGAAGCGTTTGCAGCGCGCATTTATCAGATGACAGATTCAAGGGTCATCATTGATGAAATTACTCGTGGAACGATTGATGGCGGACGGGATGCGATCGGTCGGTACTTGCTGGGCCTTCCTGATGATCCGGTATATGCCGAGTTTTCGTTAGAGGCGAAGTGTTATCGGCCACCAATAAACGGTGTGGCGCCCAATACGGTCGGCGTGAAAGAAGTTTCCCGCCTTATCTCTCGCATTCGCCATCGACAGTTTGGCGTGTTAGTGACGACATCACTAATCGCAAAGCAGGCTTATGAGGAGGTACGGGAAGACCGGCATCCGATCTTATTTATTTCTGGGCGAGACGTCGCCGAGATATTGATCGCCAACGGTTTCAATACCGTAGAGCGTGTAGCAGCCCTTCTGGCCAGTGAGTTTCAGGTTTGAGGATCGTCATGTCAGAGCAAATACAAAATAAAAGCCCCAATGCATGGATCGCTGTTGATCATGGCCTTGCTACCGATTTCACACTTGCACCCTATACGTTGTGGTTAAAAGGTGAGCGTTCGCTGTATCAAGCCATCGCCGATGACGATTGGGTGTTGATCCTGAACGTCGCTGGCCACATCACGCGGGTCGGGCGGGTACTGCGGGTTCGTTCTGATCTGGAGACCACCACGATCTACTTCGACCGCATGCTGTTGGTCGATTCGCCGGTTCCGGTAGGCCTCACGTCGCTCACACCGCCGTCCTCCGGCAGCATCGGCCGTATTCAATGGACTGACTTTCTGGAGTCGCTCCCCAAGGCGCTGCACAAGACCATCGCCGACGTACCGACCATCGAAGATCAGGCCTATATCCGCGAGCTGCTGCAACTGGCCGCGATAGACGACCTGCTCGGCCCCGCTGGCGGCCCCCGCGAACGCATCGTCGACATGGGTGTGCGGGATCGCTACCTGGTTGGCAAACTGGCCCCGCGTGAGGCCGCACAGGGCGGCGTCGAGGGGTTGGACGGGCCACTGGCCAATGACGACTTTGAGCCGCCCACGGAGGCCAAGACTCCGGGACGTCACGAGCCGGGCGCGGAGTTTGGAACAGCCACCGGGCGTGTGGAGCCGGAGTCGGATTCGGCTGACGAAATCGACGCTGCCAGCAACCAGTCGTTGGTGCCCAGCAGCCTCGGCATGACCTTCTGCGTGGACGGCGACGCCGACCGGATCGAGATCGAAGCGCGCTGGGGCCGGTACGAGCGGCTACCGAATGATGAGCATGAACTGCTCAAGACCAACGGGCAGAAGGCCAAAGTGTGGCAACGCATTCCTTGTGGCGGCAAGATCGTGCTGCCGCTGACCGAGGGCGTGATTCCACATCAGGCTCCCGACAACGAGTTTCCCGAAGTGCGCGTGCAGGGCTCCATTCGCGCCAAGAATGCCAACGGCGATCGACTGGTCACTCTGTTCCTTGTAAATGCACAGGAAGAGCCGGACACCAACCGCGATACGGCGTGGGTGTTCCAGCCCGAGCTGATCGTTCGTTCGGAGAAGGACGCCGCCAAGCGCGCCATCTTCCGGCGAAGGTCAGTGCTGGACGCAGACGGTATGGACCCGGAGCGTGAAGCACTGGAGATGATCTATCGCAACCGCGTCGAATTCGCCGTGGGCCATGGGGTCGCCGTCCACGCCGAAACAGCAGACGACGTGACGCTGGCCACCGAGGTGCGCACCACGGTGATGCCACAGTACGAGGTGCAAGTAACGGAGACGCCGGGCCTCAATCCATCCGATCGCCCGGCGATGCGTCAGATGGTTAGCAGCGGCCTGCTCGATATGCAGCGACTGGCGACCTTGGACATCGACCCGCTGGTCGATGCCTTGAATACATTGACCGGCGACTACGCTGCGTGGATCGATGAACAGCGCGCTCGGGTCGGTACCGAAGTGAGCGGCTACGACACGCAGTCGCATCAGGCGATGGATCGTTGCCAAGAGATCCACACGCGCCTGCAGCAGGGTATCGACACGCTGAAGGGCAATGAGAAAGCGTTGGCTGCCTTTCGCTTCGCCAACCGTGCGATGGCCACGCAACGCGTGCGCAGCCAGTATGCGTTGGCCATGCGTCGGGGTGAGGGTGTCACCCTCGACAAGTTCGATGTGCTGAAGAACCGCAGTTGGCGTCCATTCCAGTTGGCGTTTCTGCTGCTCTCGATTCCGTCGTTGGCAGATCCGAGTCACCCGGATCGTGTCCAGCCCGTCGAGGCTTATGCCGACCTGTTGTGGTTCCCCACCGGCGGTGGCAAGACCGAGGCCTATTTGGGCGTGGCCGCCTTCACCATGGCCATTCGGCGGATGCAGGGCAATTTTGGCGGGTTCGACAGCTCGCGCGGTTTGGCCGTGATCATGCGTTACACGCTCCGCCTTCTAACGCTGCAGCAGTTCCAGCGCGCCACGGCACTGATCTGCGCGATGGAGGTGTTGCGGCGCGAGGCGCTGGACAAGGGCGTCAAATCTCTCGGCACGGAACCTTTCACCATCGGCCTCTGGGTTGGCAACAAGGTCACCCCGGGCACGACCGAGGACAGCCACCGCGCCATCGAGGATGTGCGCAATCCGGGCAAATACAACGCAGGTGCGGCATCACCCGCGCAGCTGACGAGTTGCCCGTGGTGCGGCTCGGAAGTAGCCCCCGGGCGCGACGTCGAAGTCGACAAGGGCGCGGGTCGTACCTTTGTCTATTGCGGCGACAAGAAAGGTCGCTGTGACTTTTCCAAGAGCAAGTCCAGCAAGCAGCCACACCCGGGGATTCCGGTACTGGTCGTGGACGAAGAGATCTACCACCGCCCACCCACCATGATGATCGCTACCGTGGACAAGTTCGCCATGATGGCTTGGCGTGGTCAGGTGCGCACACTGTTTGGTCGCGTGGGCCAGGAGTGCGAGCGCCACGGCCTGCTTTGGCAAGGAGCCGATTGCAATGGCAACCACCAAGCGGGTAAGGGCTTTCCTTCATCGAAGGTGAAGACCATCAACCCGATTCGTCCGCCTGACCTGATCATTCAGGACGAGTTCCACCTGATCAGTGGGCCGCTGGGCACTATGGTCGGCTTGTATGAGACCGCCGTGGATGAACTGTGCGGCTGGACGCTTGATGGCAAAACGGTTAAGCCGAAGATCATCGCTTCGACGGCAACGGTACGAAAAGCCAAGGAGCAAGTGAACAACGTCTTCATGCGTCGCGTTTCTGTGTTTCCCCCGCATGGACTGGACGTGGAAGACAACTTCTTCTCGGTGCAACGCCCGATTGAAGAGAAGCCGGGACGGCGCTACCTCGGCGTGTGCTCCCCCGGCAGTTCACGCCCAGCAATGCTGATCCGCGTCTACACCGCTTTCCTGACGGCAGCACAAGAACTGTTCTATCACTTTGGAGAGCCCGCTGACCCGTACATGACCATGGTCGGCTACTTCAATTCCCTGCGTGAATTGGGCGGGATGAAGCGGCTGGCAGAGGATGATGTGCAGACACGTTCCTACCGCGTGCAGATGAGCATGGTGGAGCGCCCCGCATTGGCACAACGTAGCATCAGCAATATTCGCGAGCTGACATCGCGGGTATCGAGCCAGGACATTCCCAAGTACCTCGACAACCTGGAGGTCAAGTTCAAGTCCGAGTTCGACACTACCACCGGCAAGTATGTGACCCGCTGGCAGGAAGGTGACACCCGCGCCATTGATGTGGTGCTGGCGACCAACATGCTGTCGGTAGGTGTCGACGTGAATCGACTCGGCCTGATGGCAGTGAACGGGCAACCCAAGGGAACCGCCGAATACATTCAGGCCACCAGCCGTGTCGGGCGTTCCTTCCCGGGCTTGGTCTGTACGGTGCTGACTTGGGCCAGACCGCGTGATCTGTCGCATTACGAAACCTTCGAGCACTACCACGCCACGTTCTACAAACACGTCGAGGCGCAATCAGTAACGCCATTCTCGCCACGCGCGATGGATCGTGGTCTGACGGGCTCATTGTTGAGCCTGATGCGTCTGGAGAACAATGCGTTCAGCCCGAACGAAGGCGCAGGCCAACTGAGCACGTCCAATCAGGCCGAGATCGTCGATGCCATCAAGGTGTTGGCGACTCGTGCGGGCAATGTCGCCGAAGACAACGCGCGTAAGCAGCTGGCTGAGGCTGAACTGAAAGAGCGGGCCGACGAATGGGCAAAAGAAGTCAGCAAGGGCGGACGAATCTTGGCCTATGAGAAACGTGGCCCCGAAAAAGACAAAACCGTGGCATTGATCAAGTCACCGGGACTTCAAGCCTGGGATAACTGGACCGTACCGATGTCGATGCGGGAGGTTGAGCCCGGCGTGCGTCTGATCATGAACACGAGCCATATCACGGACGATCACGATTGGAAGCCTCGTCCCGCAACGAAAGATGAGGATTGAACATGATCATCAACAACAAAACACCAGTCGGCGAAGTACGTCCCAGTCAATTGCTGTGGACTTATGGCCCCGGTGCGCTGATCGACCTGCCAAGCCTGTCCGTAGTGACGCTCGGCATCGACAGATGGGAAAAGGATCGCTGCCAGCCGATTCGAGAGGGACGGCTGCTTGCTGCCGTTCGGAAGGTTCTGGGGGCACAGGTCGAGAACCTGCGGATGCCGCCATTCCAGAAGAGTGAACTCGTCGATGTCTGGTCGGCAGAGGCCAATATCGGCGTTCCCGTCCGGCCGTTCCCGCGCTGGATGCGATGCGTGAAGTGTGGCCTGCTGTCGCCCTTCGATGCCGGTCTGTTCGAGATCAAGGAGAACCGTTTCAGGCCGGAACGAACCCGCTTCGTGCACAAAGGCTGTCGTGGCTCCAAGGGCGACCAACCGGCCAAGGATGCGGATGCCGTCCCCGCCCGTTTCCTGTTGGCCTGCCGCGACGGGCACCTCGACGATTTCCCTTGGCACTACTTCGTCCATGGCGGCAACAGTTCGTGCAAGGGCACGCTGCGCTTCTTCGAGAGCGGCGCATCGCTGCAAACCGAAAACCTGTGGGTGAAGTGTGATGCCTGTGGGGCCTCCCGAAGCATGGCGCACGCCTTCGGCAAGGCAGGAAAAGAGAATCTGCCGGGTTGTCGAGGGCGGCACCCTCACCTTGATCACTTCGACCATGAATGCGATGAAGAGGCTCGCGCCGTTCTGCTGGGTGCCACGAATAGCTGGTTCCCCATCACGCTCTCGGCGCTCGCGATTCCTCAGACCAAAGACCCGCTCAGTCAGCTGATTCAGGACGGCTGGGAGTTTTTCGAAGATCTCGATTCCGAAGCCGAGGTGTCGGTGACAGTGAAAACACTGAAGAAGACCGGGGTGCTACCTGGAATCGACAAGTACGCTGTAGCCGCGATTTGGACGACCATTGAGGCGCATCGTTCTGGCGGCGGACAGGATGCCGTGGGTGAGGCCGATATCAAAGGACCCGAGTGGGATGTGTTGACCGAGGCCAACCCGCCCACGGACTACCCGCACTTCATGAGCAAGAAGGTGGGCACGCCACAGGGACTCGGTGCCCATATCAGTCGAGTCTTGCTCCTTGAGCGTTTGCGCGAGGTGAATGCGCTGCTTGGCTTTACTCGAGTCGAAGCGCCAGAAGAATCAGGCGATCCCAATGAGCGTCCACAAATGGCCAGTCTGTCGCGCAGCAAGCCAGACTGGGTTCCAGCCAACCAAGTTCACGGTGAAGGAATTTTCATCCAGTTCGATGAAGCTACGCTCGTCGAGTGGGAGGCTCTGGATGGTGTGAAGAACGCCGACCAGATGCTCCGTGGTGGTCATAGGGGATGGCGCAATTCGCGTCATCTCGACCCAAAGGAAGGCTACCCAGGTATTCGCTATGCAATGCTACACACCCTGTCCCACTTGCTGATTCGCGAGCTGGCCCTGGAGTGCGGGTACAACGCCGCGAGCATTCGTGAGCGCATCTATGCCGATACATCGGGCGATAGCCCACAGGCGGGCATCCTCATCTACACGGCAGCAGCCGATTCGGACGGCACGCTGGGCGGCCTCGTCGATCTTGGCAAACCAGAAAACCTTGGTCGCCTGCTGAAACAAGCGCTGAATCGCTCGAAGATCTGCTCCTCTGATCCTCTCTGCTCGGAACATGATCCAGAAAAGGATCGATCACTGCATGGTGCTGCCTGTCATGCGTGCAGCTTGGTGGCGGAGACGTCTTGTGAGCGAGGAAACCGCTATCTGGATCGATCGCTGCTCGTACCAACACTCGAACGCGCTGACGCTGCTTTCTTCAAGGGTTTCTGACATGGATGAACTCTTGGATGCCATTGCAGCCTTGGTCTCTCTGGTCTCGCCGGAAAAGGTGCAGGCCGTTGCCGCTCGTGTTCGTCGAACTGAAGCCAGCAAGGCCGCAACGACGTTGCCGAGCGTGGTGGGAACCCCTGTGGCCAGCACCGTGGTCGAGCAACTTGCCGCCGCCTGGCAAAACACCGAGGTTGGTTCAGACGAACTGGCATTGATGCTTCTCGCTGCCAGCCATGTCTACACCAAAGCCGCTTCAGAGCAATCCACCGAGCTCGTGTGGACTGGCCCGACGACGCCTTTCGTTTCGGCGCGTCGAACAGAGCAGGCACTTCTGCAGGTCATCAATTCCGCTGAACAGTCGTTGTTCATAACCAGCTTCGTGGCCTACGACGTCTCGACCATCGTCAAAGCCTTGAATGCCGCCAATGAACGCGGAGTGAGCATCACTATGTTGCTGGAGTCCTCGCAAGGCCATGGCGGCAGCATCAATATCGACGTCATTGGCAAGATGCGAGGCTTGGTGCCCGGCGTACAGCTCTATGCATGGTGCGACAAGACTGGTGATTTTGCCGATGGCCGCGTGCACGCCAAAGTCGCAGTCGCGGACAAGACCGCCTGCTTCATCACCAGCGCCAATCTCACCGGCTATGCCATGGAGAAGAACATGGAGGCAGGCGTACTCATCTCCGGAGGACGCATCCCCAGACTGCTGGACGACCACTTGCGATCCTTGGTCGACACGAAATTGGTCTCCCCCGTTTGATGACGCTGCGCGTTGGGCATCCTCTGGGCTTGTATTGGAATAAGGAATCTTGAATGTCAGGCGAGTACGAAAAGGCCATTTCTATCGACAAGGCAATCCAGAATATTGTCTCGCGCCGGTATCTCCTGCCCGCGATACAGCGGAAATTCACATGGAGCACATCTCAGATCGAAGTGCTGTTCGATTCGATCATGCGCGGCTATCCCATCAACACCTTCATGTTCTGGGAGGTTACAGATGCGGAGGTCAAGAGCAACTTCCGCTTCTACCAGTTCCTTGAAAAATACTGCGAACGTTTCGGCGAGAACAATCCTGACTTCGATACCAAGGGGCATGGGAACTTCCAGGCCGTCATTGATGGCCAACAGCGCCTTACCTCGCTGTACATCGGCCTGAAAGGAACCTACGCGTACAGGTTACCGCGTAAGTGGTGGCCGAAGACTCAAGACGATTCCGTTTTACCCCCGAGGCGGCTCTATCTGAATATCGCTGCGCCCTTGGACGAAGAGCGCAACGAGGAGATGATGTCTTATGAGTTCTTCTTCCTGACAAAACAAGAGCGTGAGAAAGCCACCGACGGGAAATGCTGGTTTCTTGTCGGTGACGTGCTAGATCTCGAAGAGGCAGAGACTGCCGATCAGGTGCTGGACGTAGTCATGGCCTACCTTGAGAAGGTTGGCATGTCGTCGAACGCATATGCCAGAAAAACACTGACGCGGCTCTATTTCGCCGTTCGGCGCGACACCCTGATTCATTACTACAACGAGACCAGTCAGAAAATCGACCACGTCCTGGATATCTTCATTCGCACAAACCACGGCGGTACGCCACTGTCCTTCTCCGATTTGCTGATGTCGATTGCCATCGCAAACTGGAAAAAAGATGCGCGTCAACAGATCGACGATCTGGTGGACAAGGTCAGGTTTGGCTCCGACATGGAGTTCTCGATTGATCGTGACTGGATATTGAAGGCGGCACTGGCGTTGACGGATGCCGACATCCGCTTCAAGGTCGAAAACTTCGCCGGTGCGCAGGTTGCCAGAATCGAGAGCGAATGGGACGAGATCAGCGCCTGCATCTTGGAGACGTTCCGACTGATCCGATCGTTCGGCCTAAACGACGCATCTCTACGTGCAAAGAATGCAGCCATTCCCATTGCCTACTACCTGTATCACAAGGGGCGCGACGCCTCAGTTGGCAAGAAGGGGATGTTCTCAAGCATCAACAAGCAAGCGTTTCACGTTCAAGATCGGAAACTGATCCGACAGTGGTTGCATATGTCCCTGCTCAAGGGCGTTTTCGGTGGCCAAGGCGATGCACTGCTGACAAATTTGCGCAAGATTATCAAAACCAATATGGCGGCGGGTTCATTCCCACTGGCGAAGATCATCGAAGACTACCGGGGGCTTAGCAAGGATCTACTTTTCGATGATGACTTCATCAGCCGATTGCTTAAAACCCAGAAAGATGATGCGTCGTGCTTTTCCATCTTGGCGTTGCTCATGCCGGATCTAGACTACACACGGGCACTACAGAAGGATCATATCCATCCAGCGGCATCTTTCAGCTTGGACAGGCTGGCTCAGTGCGACTTTTTGAAAGGGAAGCCAGAGGCGCTGCAGTTTTTTCTGAACCGTGAAAACTGGAATAGCATCGTCAACCTCCACCTTTTGGAGGAATCCAGAAACAAGTCGAAGCAAGACCGGCCATTCGTTGATTGGTTTAAGGAACAAGCTGGCCTCAGCCTTGATGGACTCCTAATCCCCGGAGACGCACCACTTGATTTTGCGTCGTTCCGAACCTTCGTTAAAAAACGATCCCAGCACCTGTCGAATATTTTTAAGGAACTGGGGAAACTAGGGCAGTCTGTGGACGCGAATTCAACTCTGTGAATATGGAAGTGAGATGGCGGTTGCTGTCAGGCCAATAGCTAATCCTGGCTGAGGCCATGGTGACCTACGTTGTTCCCGTATATCTGCGCTCTGACCATGGTCCGGAAACGATCTCCAAGAATCTTCCGCGCTGGTTTTAAGGGAGAATTACCGGAGCAACTCACTCTGACAACTCAAAGAGGCAGCTTTGCACGCTCTGTACGCGCCAAATATACTCAATAATTAATCCACCATCTATAGACCAAGTGCGGCTCGAACAATGTCATACCGAAACTCGGTCAGTTTTTTCTCCATCTCTTCAATGTCTTTCCTCAGATAGAAATATTGTCTGCATCCATCAATTTCTGGACCAATAACCGGATCGACGCGAAGCTTACGCTTCAGGTATCTGGGAGATGTTTTTCTTTCTCTCGCTAGATGTGCAAGCGAAACATATTTGGATAAAAAATTTGATAGATCTCGCGCGTCGACGCCACGATAGATATGACCACGCCGCACAGCAACGTTACTCGCAATTTTTCCTTTTTCGACGAGTTGATACACCACCTCTTCTTTAATATGAAGAACCACTGCGGCAGTCTCAACATCATAAAAATTAGCCGCCTGCTGCCCGCGCATTTTGAGCCAAGAGCTCAGTAATGCTTTATCTATCTCGATTTTCGATAAGCTAAAACTGCCCTCGCAACGGAAGGGTATACGGCCCTCACGAATTTCGTAAAACAAAGCGCACCATTCGTCGACATTAAAGCGCCAGTAGCGCAACGCAAATGAAAGTTCCACGACATCAACCGACTCCGAAATATTCTGTCGGTTCTGACTGAGTCTTTCAATAACTGTATCCACAACCTTTTCCGCGATCTTCCATCGCCTATCGCTGGTCTCGGTTGGCAATGTTACAGCCTCCAAATATCCTGCCGTAATGAGCTCGCGCACTCTTCCTTCGCTAAGTCCAAGTCGAACTGACGCCCCTTTTAAATCAAGATACTTAGTCTGGCAATTTATGCTCTTCGTCAATTCATCAACGTCGATTGTCGTAAATTTTCGCTTTCCCAACTTGGATGTGCGTACACTGGAAATCTCACCGGAGGAAATCATTCTTCTTATTTTTCTGTCGCTAACACCAAGACTTCTTTCGGCCTTAGTGATACTGATTCTACTCTGCTGAATAGCTACTGCAGGGCTAAATCTTCTGTGACGACCGTTGATTTCACCTCGCCAAGAAGCGGACAAATACCCCTCGAAGCCCTGTCGTAAAAAGGCAAATTTCTCGTCCTTTAAGTCGCGGTATAAAACCTGACTGACGTCCCCAAATACTTCCTGGATACTAATTGAGTCAGGTAAGGACGCCATTCGATCTTCCAGGAAATCCCAAAAGGTAAATGGCCAGGTTCCTAGCAGCGACGAAGCTTGTGTGAGCCGCCCTTTAGCGGCTTCGAGCTTGTAGCGATTAGAAGCTTTCTGAGACTCATCTGGGTTACGACTTACAAACGAAGCCAGCCCGTGTATTAAACGGCTGAGTTCTTGAATAGACAACGGTTCGTCCGCCATCGATAATTTCAACTTCCGCTGAGGTTTCTTTTTTCCAAAGTTTTTTTCAATAATTCGGGTGATAGCCAGCGCCATTTCCGACGGCGACGATTCCTTCTCTCCCTCTTGATAATTGCCCTTCGCTTGGCTCCTAGCTGCAACCAGCCAACACCTATGCCGGAAACATGCAGCCGAAATATTTAGACTCCAGTACGGCCGGATATGAGAACGTTCCGTTAGACAAAGAGGGCAAAATCTCACTTCATCTTTGTTAAAGGCGGGGGGAGAGAGATTTCGATTATCAGCTGGGAGAGCAAGCCAGCGAGGAGCTGGCGCACTAAAAGGTGGAAGACGATCCAATCCGACTACAAGCTGTAATACTTCCTCTCTGGGAACATCCTTCTTCGCAATTCTGGACCACAGTATTTTTGCGTCCGGGTAACCATTGGCACGAGCAAGCCGGTACATGTATCCCATAAGCGGCTCAAAATGAACAGGACGTGGTCTGACAGGTAGCATTTTCATATTTTTTTTCGCTTCCTAGAACTGAGATTTATCTCTACATCCTGGCGATGGAACGGCTCCCCAACATGATCGAGGGCGCGAAATGCAAATGCAGAATGAAACGGATTCAGTTCCTTCATTCCATCTGACCAAATATGCGTTATGAACCCGTGCTCTAAATGAGTAACGCGAAGAGCACTATCCCCCATTTGGATCAGATTCTCTACCGCACCAATCAAAAGAAGCTTCACGTAAGCTATTCGACTTCCAGTAGCAAAGTGCAGGCGTAGGCCCATTTCGCCCCAGGTATAAGGATCTCTTTCTAGTTTTACCGGCAAGGACTTTACGAGTGATGTAAAAAGCTCAAGGCTCTCTGCTTCATTAGCCTCATTCTTCCCAGATCCAGCGGCAAGCTTTAGAGTCCTAGTGAAGCGACGCCTGAGCTGCTCGTTAACATGAAGAAGGTGATGAGCGCGAGGTAGGCCCATCATCGTGACCGGCGTTTTTAGGGCATCCATAAAAGCCTTGAGCCAATCGCCCACAAAGTATTGGGTCTGATTTTTCCCTCTGTCCTGAATGTGCTGCGCTTCATCAATTATTAGCATCTCCACACGACAGGAACGAGCCAAATCTACCGCTCTCGCGGTCTTTACTGATACGGTTCCCTGGGAGGGAGCGGGATCGCCAAGCTGAGTAAGTATCGCTTCCGCTGTTCCAGCAATCGTAGCGGCTGGAGGAACGGCGGCATAGAGAACCGGTACTATTTCTCCATCAGGATGGCTTATTCTTGGATAGTTCTGGACAAATAGATTTGCTAGTGTTGTTTTTCCTGAACCGCTTTCGCCAGTGATTAGCAGATGCTGCGAAACTCCTGTTTTACGGAATGTCTCCAGATTTTCGATCATTTTATTAAAGGCCTTCTCGAAAGCAGGAAACATCAGGTATGAATCGTCAAGCGAATAAATGAAAGACAGTAGTTTTTCCATCATTGGCTCGATCCATTTCTCTCTGTCACCTGAATAAGTGTATATTTACCTTGAGGGGCGTCATCGCTCACGGCCTGGCTAAATCTTTCCGAAGAGTTTTTTGGCGAAGTTTTCGCAGGCTCAAATTCTCTGCCAGGGTGCGAACTGGTCTTTCCGTTTATGCGAGCAGCTAACTTACGATTCCTTTGTTTTCTGCTTTTCATCAAATCTTCAATGGATTCAGCCAATTCGATCCTCGCTTTCATAAGCTCAAGAGGATTTTCGGCCGATTGACCTTTTTCATGGAGAATCTCGGTCAGACACTGATGCTGGAATAGCGTCAGTCCACGTGCGTACTCGACGTCAACTGCGGGAACAGTAATAGACTCCGACTCATGAGGCGGCCATACTTCCACCGCCCCCATGTCTTCTGGGTCATAGACGACGCGCACACGAACTCCTCTGCCATGAAGTCGTAAAACAGTGGTGAGCAGGTCACAACTGTATCTAATTCCAAAGAGCGACAAGCCGTCATGCCGTAACGAACGGTCAAGTGATTTTCCGATTCGCTTTCGCAGAACTGCATTGGACGGCGGTAGCATAGGCTGGCGTCTGCGCATACCTTCGAGCCATTTAGCGTATGGTGTGGTACCTATTCCTCGATGGATCGTCTGCCCGTAGTCATCAAGCAGCCATTTTTCAAACACATGCTTAAACTCGGAAAGAGTGAGCAGCGCATGTTTCTGCGGGTCGTAGTCTCCCCTCTTCTCCATACGGGCCATGCTCGTGCCGGGCAGCTGATGCGCAAATGAATAGTTGATCGTCTTCAGAACACGCTCTACCCGTCCCTTAAACTGAGGAACACGGGTAGGGCACAACTGCAAGGAGATTCCAAAGTCGAGGGCAACACGCTCCAAGTCTGTGCCCAGGAATTCAAGACCATTGTCGAGAACGAGGCAATCCATCAATCCGTAACAAGGCCAGGTATTTTTCACACTCAAGGACGGAATAGCTGGAACAGCTGATTCCTTAGGGAGAATCGCATGCCTTAGCGTAGCAAGTACTGCAGCGGCAGACGTTCCCCCATAGCTCAAGTAATATCCCAAGATCATTCGACTATAGCAATCTAGGGCTACAGTTAGCGTCGGACGACCCAAAGGAAGCCAAGTTCTGTCATCGATAAGAAAGAGATCCAAGGGAGTGTGATCCATCTCGATCCGCTCTAAAATGTCTTTAACGGGCGTAACCGCTCTTGTGACACGTAGCTTCCTATCGGCAGTAACCTTTCCTTCGCGCATTCGAACTCTGTCGTGAACCTCAACTCTGTGCAGAAATCGAAAGAGCGTGCGGCGAGACGGAATTTTTAATTGCTCTGTTTCGTCCAAAAATGAGTTTGCCCTTGAAATCTTTGCTGCAAGTAGTGTCTCCATTGTTTTGATGGTCGCCGCTGGCGTTCGCTGATAGGCCTCCTCGATCGAGTCTCGTATAAGTTCAAGCATTTTTGGTGATTGCTTGAATTTTCTAGAACCACGCTGATCTTTTCTTGGGATCAAAGATCGGATGCTGTTCCCGGATGCTCTGTATCGCGAAATCCAACGACGAACGGAACTGATGGAGGGAGGATTTTCATCGATGATTTCACTTGCCGCATCAAGGATAGCCACCTTGAGTTCCGATACTTTAAACACTTGGTTGCCGGAATAAACAGCATCGACGTAGTGCTTTCGGCGCAGTAGCTCTTTTTTGACCTCAGTGGTGAGATCCTCAAGCGGACGGTCCCACTCCATATTTTTAAGTGGCTCAGTTCCGTTTTCCGTAGCCGCAATTCTTCCCTCACGAAATGCCTCGAGGAGAGTCTGGCGGACATGAAGCTCCACCTCACCCGTATTCATATTCTGGAGTAGTACTTGTTCGGTACCGTGCAACGCACTGATTCGTGTTGGCACTTCATCTAGGTCGAAGGTGGCACCCACCCGAATTGAAAAGTTAGCCATCGCTATTCCCCCCAGGAAGTTCAAAGTCACCAGAAATATGCTGTGCGCGAAGACGGTGATCGGAAATCATGCATGTCTTGGTAATCCTGCTCTGCTGCGACAGAGGCAAGCTGTAATCGAGGCATATACGCCCGTCGAAGATCAAGCTATAGGGTTCAAGCCCGACTCGCTTTAATAGAGCCTCGGCGTGGGAGAGCGTAACTGGCAGATGAGGCTCCAATAGCGCCATCCCCGCGCTCATCTGCGGTCCACTCGGAGAATGGGTTTTAACCTTCGCGTAGATCGAACGAAGATTGGATCGCCACGGCTCACGTCGAATCACGGCGTCTGTCCAAACCTGGTACTTCGCCGCACCGGAAAAAAAGTAGTCGCGCAGGGTAGCAATCTTTTTAGAGACGTCATCCCGCTTCAAAGACGAGCGAGGCTTAATCTCAACGATAATTTTTTCTCCACCATGTAAGGTGACCTCTAGGTCTGGCGTGTACCGACGTAGTTGAGCCCCATCCGGGAATCGGATTGTGAATGGCTGTTCTCGATATGAAAGCACATCCGTCGCGGCTTCCAGCCAATAGAAGGCGTCGGCTTCCAACAAGCCTTCGGCATACATCATTCGCTTGTTCTTCCGGCTCGGAAATTTCACGCGAACAATCCCGCTGGATGGCGAAATTACCTTTCTTGCCCTCAATGGAGGATTGGTATCTCGAAAGGCAATACCACTCTTCAGCCTGTTTTCTTTCAAAAACATGCAACGCTCCCTCGCGCGAAAAACCGCCCTCATTCAAGGTTTGTTTTTGGCACGAAATTGGTTTATCTGAATTTTGTGAAAGGGGAGAGGGGCTTGCGCGTTCACTGCGAGGAGGAGATACTGATGGTGCGACCCGTAGCATCTCTTGCTACATGTGAACGGGGCTTCCTCTTGGGGGAGTCCCGTTTTTCTTTTTACATGCTGTCCTCCCTTACAAGTTCGCACATCAATTGCCGGTTTGATTTTTCATCGGTCTCATTCATTTGAAGTAGTAGCCCGATAACTGCGACCATACGAGGGCTTAACGTACCCAGGCGCGTTACGAATTGATGCGCAAGAACATACTCCTCCTTACTGGCATCATTGGGTATATCTAAGCGGCTCCTCGATAGCTCGGCTGTACGCACGAGTTCGTCCGATTCAGCTTCTGATAGTGCTAATGCGCTGGCTATCCGCATAACCTGCGTGGAATAGCCCCTTGAATCTCAGGACACGAAGACTCTCTTAAAATAGAGGATAGTCTTATGACCAGTTTTACGACTA
>NZ_MUXB01000196.1:0-2588 GCF_001994935.1 Herbaspirillum sp. VT-16-41 | reverse complement strand
TCCAGGAGAACGCGCGCAGGCTCACGCCGATCTGATTGGCGGCGACACCGGCGCGCCCCTCGTCGTCCACCGTGTCGATGAGGTCCTGGACCAGCCCGCGCACACCGTCGGTGATCTCACCGATCGGATCGCAGGGGGTGCGCAGAACGGGGTCTCCGACGATGCGGATGGGGCGGATGCTCATCGAGCGTCCTCCCCGCCCGCGTGCTCCTGGTCCTGGCCCAGGATCGTGTGGGTGACCTCGACGCCAGGGACGATGGTGCGCTCCACGGTGCAGGCCGCGGCGACGGCCCGACCGAAGACGGTGACCACCCGCTTCACCTCGTCCTGGCTGAGGCCCTCGAGGTCCAGCTGGACCTCCTCGGCGATCGAGAGGTACCGGTCGAGATTCCTCAATGTGACTGGAGACGTGTGCTCTTCCGATCTTGGACGAGTACCTGCGCGAGCGCGAGGGCCCCTCGGGCCGCTCCCGGCTGCCGCGGGAGGCGCTGCGGGTGATCCGCACCGGCCTCGAGCAGGGCCCGGTGCTGGTGCAGGTGCCGCGCTCCGGCTACGTCCCGGCCGTGGCCTGCACCTTCTGCGGCACCCGCTGCCGCTGCCCGCACTGCGCCGGCCCCCTGCTACTGGCCGGCGGCGACGGGCCGCTGCACTGCACCGTGTGCGGTCGCCGGGAGGACGGCTACCGCTGCCCCGAGTGCCATCGCACCCAGGTGCGCGCCATGGTCATCGGCTCCACCCGCACCGCCGAGGAACTGCGCCGCGAATTAAAGGCATAACAGGAATCTATGTCCCATTTTGGCTTTATGATTTACATAGTATTGCCGATGTGAAAGCAAAGGCAACAAAGGTAAGCACCTATACACGAGGTGACTATATTTATACCGAAACAAAGTACTATGATGTTAGGCGTAAGATTGATTTAACTTTTAATAAGGTACCAGTTGATGCATCAGAGAAAATGAATGACGACTTAATGGATAAGTTAGAACCGTATGATTATGGAAGTTTAAAGGACTTTAAAACACCCTATTTAGCAGGATATTTAGCTGAAAAGTATAATTATGATAATAAAGATTTATTTCCAAGGGTGAAGAAAAAATGTTAAAAGATAAACAATATGAAATGGATATTGTTGTTACTTTCATTCGCGGGGAATATATGAAACCGATGAAGCGTCGTAGTGAAGAATCGGAAGAAAGTGAAAGAGATACGGTTTATTCCCATCCTTTTATTTTATGCAGCATGAATAAAACACAGGATCCGAAAAAAGAATTACTTTTCGACTACGTTGAAAAGGAGTTTAAATATAATTTTGTCGTGGATCCAATTATCAATCTGAAACAACCAGTATCGGGATTTCTATTCCCATGCTTTACAGATAATGCAGCGGATGTAAATCATGTCCTTTATTCTGCTGGAAAAGCATATGAATTGAATTATCATTTCATAGAAGAGGTATTAAATGCCGAAGAAACGATCTATTAATACGAAAAACGAAGATATAATAGAACACCTTTTTGTCTTTTTTATTAGGCCTTTACGGGCAGTTGATCTCACACCCGCTTTCTTTGTTACCCCAGAAGCTCAAGGTGGGATAAAGTAAATTTTATTCACTACCGAATGGCCTTCCTTATGATATGATTTATAAAATAATTTTATATTATAATTCTTACAAAAAGCATGACGCTTGGGCATTTAAAACGTCCCAAGCGTCTTTTACTTTCTCACCAATTAAAAATATGGAACTTCTTTCATAACACCGTCTTTCACTACAGTATATTTGAAATTGGGGAGTTTTGCTTTTTCTTTTATATATTCCAACAACTCATAATGCATGGAATGAAACACAAAACGAAGTACGGCGCCGGGCATTCATAAAGCCCCAGCGGCAGTTCTTTTGGCAGGGCGTCGAGCAGCGTATTCAGGGTGGCAAAAAAGGCCTCGCTCCCCTCGTTGCGCGGATCAAGATGGATAGTGACCAGTACCAGCGCATCAATGTTGGTCTGCGCCATCGCCAGCAACTCTTCTTTTTGCGCGGCGATATCATCGCTGATATGGCCGGAGGCGATCACCGGAATACGTCCATCAACGTGCTGCACCACAAAGCGGGCGAGCTCTACACGCTCTTGCAAGGAAAGGAACTGCATTTCGCTGGACTGGCAAACGGCAAACAGCGCGTCGACGCCTTTCTCCAGATACCAGTCACTTCTGCATAGGTTTTGTTCGTTTTGAATTCGGCAAGAAAATGGAGACCTGCTGGAATATCTTGGATGGTAATGTCTTGTTTGAATCGAAACCTAAGCTTTTGAATAAGTTGTTTTCTTTTATTTTCATAATGATGGTTCATTCGTTTGATGTGCTTTGCATACTCCCCTGTTTCTATACAATAATGGAGCGTGAATAAATTTAATGAATTGCTTCCTTGTATCCAACTAGAATAATGACGTTTATATTCTCTTAATAGTTTTATAGGCAAGACAAGATAACTTATCCGAAAACTTGGCAGAATAGTTTTGGAAAAGGTACCAGCATAGATGACACGTTGATTGCGGTCGAGACTTTGTAAGGAAGGGATGTTATCGGTTCCA
>NZ_MUXB01000053.1:0-384 GCF_001994935.1 Herbaspirillum sp. VT-16-41 | reverse complement strand
CACAGTTTAAATTAGTCTGGGTAACCACGACGCCTTTTAGAAAGAAGAAAATCGAAAAGTTGTGTGTAGGGCTTAAGGTGAAAGTCTACTTATGGGAGGAACTGAGATGAAAACTCAAACTATGTCTATAAGTGAGTTTATGGCTGGGGATTATAAAGTAAAGGAAATAAAACAAAGAAATGCAAAAATAAAGAAATCACAACAATCAATGGAAAGAATTGCTCGTGTTGCAGCAGGGTTATCCATCCCACTTGCTCTTGGTTCACCTATCGGAGCAGTATTGGGAGCGTCAAAAGCATTTGCTTCCACCAGCGTTCCCGGTGCCGCCACAATCGCAGTACCAGTTACAGCAAAGGAATGGATGGGGGAACAAACACTGTCTGC
>NZ_MUXB01000195.1:0-384 GCF_001994935.1 Herbaspirillum sp. VT-16-41 | reverse complement strand
AGGGTTTACCTTCTAACATGTATAAAATCCTGCATAAAAAAAGGGTTTATTTTAGAAGAAGGGTAAATATTTTACTTGAAAAATCTCGTGAAGAATCCCCTTTTCTTTTACTCTCGAGCATTTGCTATTTCATTTTTAGCTTCTTGTATTTCTTTCAATGATTCCATTAATTTTTGATCTCGTTCTTTTAATCGATTATTGATATAATCCTCTTGTTTTTGTTGCTGTTTTTCTATATCCGCAACATGTTTCCGCAGTTCCGTAATTTCCTCTTTTTGATCAGCAATTATTTTCATGGTTGCATTCATTTGTTCCAGTGCATTTTGAAGTTGTAAAGCATAGTGTTTATTGTCATTTTCTGATTGCTGTTGCACTACTGCTGTT
>NZ_MUXB01000146.1:0-1913 GCF_001994935.1 Herbaspirillum sp. VT-16-41 | reverse complement strand
CCTGAACATAAAAATGATTCATTTCGTAATATGAATATAAAAGAAAAGATGGCAACAATTTTAGGAATAGCACTTCTCATAATCCTGGCAGTGGGTTTTGTATTTGGGCTTTTTTTCTTTGGCTTGGCGGGAATATTTGAATTACTTGATGTACGATATGAATCCATCTGGTCATTGGTTGTTTTCGTTATCAACTTCATTATTTTAGGCATCATTGTTGAGTTATTTTCTAAAGTAATTTTCAATGTGTCCGTCCGGAATATAACAGGTAAAAGAAAGGTGATTTTGATTCGAGCCATTATTGAAGGCACATCGAATTGGTTAGTTCTGTTTACGGTGGATGAGCTTATGACAAGTATTGCACTTTCCTTGAAAACAGAGATTATTATTGCATTGCTGCTTACTGTAATAGAGATTGTTTTTGATGGAGATGACGACGATAAAGAATAAGTTGCTAATATTAATTGATTATGGCCATAATCCAAGGGCTGTTATTACTATTGATAACGCCATTCCCAAAAAGCTTGTTATGCCTGTTTTGGAAATAACAGTGGAAAGCATTATAGTTAGTCCTATAAAATAGGCTACAAAAATTATAGATTGTGTTAATTCAGAGACATAAAATGATTTAGAAAACAATGTTATTAACAATACGGCAGCTGTTAAACATACAATCCAAAAAAGTAAAGTTCCTAAGAATTTACCTAAAATAATATTTTCTCTTGAGGTCTTGGTTGCAACAAATCTAATTGTTCTGGATCTTAATTCTTCATTTATCGTGTTATGAGATAAAGTGAAAACAAATAAAGGACTAGCTAATAATATAATTATTAATAACCCAGTTGCATAAGGGCTATCTCCCATACCTAATTCTTGACTTGGTGTAATCGTTCCTATAATATTTTTCGCCACGATGACATGGTTGTTTGCTAGTGATAGAATTGAAAGTATCACTATGTACATTGTATTGCTCATAGTTGGGCTGATTATCTTAATAGAAGAATGGATAAGAGGTAGAAAAGCCTTCAATAAACGACGTCAAAAGGAAATGAATATTATGAAAACAAAGGAATTATAATGTAAGCATTAAAGTTTAATAAGTATATCTGGATTCTATCTGGGACTACAGCTTCAGACAGTTCGGGGGGACTCAGGCGGATGAATATATTGGTAGGATAGCGGCGGGGTTTGACGTGCTGGCCACGCATAACATTGGGACTCAGCGCCCGGGAATGGGGGAGGATATCTACTCGCAACCAGTGGAGAAGCACATGGACTACTTCGGGTCATCGTATGCAGTGGTCACAATCATCCGTATTCTCAGCCAGTCTCAGGATACATCACGACACGAGCCCTGGAGATAACGAAAGCTAAGAGAGATTGTTATTAATTCTTTAATATCAAATACTTAGTTCGTACAATCTATCTTATGTTAAATTTAGTCCGTCGTTCATTTAGTTCATAACAGGCCGCAGACTACGATTAATCATACACAGACATAATCTTTCATTTGGTTTAAAAAAACGCTAGCCGGTCGCGGTGGCTGTGGCCGCGGCCTTCGTTGCGCTGCTGGCCACCCCGGCGCTCCCCTCGTGCCTGCCGGTGCTGGCGGCGGCCATGGTGGCGGTGGTGGCCGGCCTGTGGCCGCGAGGCGCGGACGGCTCCGACACCGGGACAGTAGCCGGAGCCGGGGGCGCGGCCAGGACGAGGGACGGGCGATGAGCGCCCTGTGGATCGCGGTGATCGTGGCATCGCTGGTGAGCTTCGGTCAGAAGTGGCTGGGCTGCCAGGTGCCCTCCGAGGTGCTGGAACGGCCGCGGGTGGCCCGCGTGACGCGGCTGCTGCCGATCGCCCTGCTGGGCGCGCTGGTGGCGGTGCAGGCGGGAACCAGTGGAACCGCCCTCGTGGCCGAT
>NZ_MUXB01000190.1:0-386 GCF_001994935.1 Herbaspirillum sp. VT-16-41 | reverse complement strand
TACGACAGCACCGCCGCGTGGATCCTGATCGTGGTCAGCGTGCTCACCAGCCTGCTCACCCTGTACGCGATCGCCAAGATCTGGAACCGTGCGTTCTGGCAGGAGCCCGATCAGGACGTCCTGGAGAACGACAAGCCGATGCCGAAGGTGATGATCGGCGCCACCAGCGCCATGGTGGCCTTGGCGATCGCCCTGACCGTCTTCGCCGGCCCCATCATGCGCTACGCCGACGAGGCCGCCGAGGCCGTGCTGGAGCGCAAGCCCTACGTCAGCGCCGTGCTCGGTGACGAAGCGGCCGACCAGCTCGTCTACCACATCGGCTCCGAGGGCCAGAAGGTGGTGGAGTGATGAAGCGCCGCTTCCTGGACCTGCGCAAAAACTGGGTG